>JAUWTJ010000084.1 GCA_030614785.1 Alphaproteobacteria bacterium
CGCGAACAGGGCATTACCATTGATGTTGCCTATCGCTTCTTTTCAACCGACAAGCGCAAGTTCATTGTCGCTGATACGCCCGGCCACGAGCAATATACCCGCAACATGGCGACCGGGGCCTCGACGGCGGATCTTGCGGTTATTCTCATCGATGCGCGCAAGGGCATACTGACCCAGACGCGGCGTCACTCGTTCATCTGCTCCCTCATCGGCATTCGCCATATAATCCTGGCCGTCAACAAGATGGATCTGGTGGATTTTGATCAGGAGACCTTTGAGACCATCGACAAGGATTATCGCGCTTTTGCCAAAGATCTCGGCCTCGATAATATCGTCAGTATACCTATTTCTGCTCTGACCGGCGCGAATGCCCTGAACCGCAGCGACAAGATGGCCTGGTACAAAGGTCCGACGTTAATGGAAGAACTGGACAGCGTCGAAGTCCAGCGGGATATCGAAGAGCTTCCTTTCCGGCTCCCTGTGCAATGGGTCAACCGACCCAATCTTGATTTTCGCGGCTTTAGCGGCACTGTCGCTGGCGGCAAGGTCAAACCAGGCGACGAGATCTTTGCGCTGCCATCGGGCAAGAAGAGCAAGGTCGAGCGGATTGTAACCTATAGCGGCGACCTTGATGAAGCGGTTGCCGGTCAAGCCATTACCCTGACGCTCGAAGATGAAATTGATATCTCGCGCGGCGACGTCCTGTGTGCAGCCGATCACCCGGCGGAGATCTCTGATCAGTTCGGAGCGCATCTTATCTGGATGCACGACGAGCCTCTCCTGCCTGGCCGCCCCTACCTCATCAAGACCGGAAACCTGACGATCAATGCGGCGGTCAGCGAACTCAAACACAAGATCAATGTCAACACGATGGAGACGCAAGCCGCCAAAACGCTCGAACTCAATGAAGTTGGCGTTTGCAACCTCAGCCTGGCAAAACCCATCGCGTTCGATCCCTACAAGACAAACCGGGCGACCGGCAGCTTCGTGCTGATCGACCGACAAACAAACACAACAGTTGGTGCAGGAACCCTCGACTTCCCGCTGCGCCGGGCGTCCAACATCGTGTGGCAGGATCTTGATGTGGACAAGAAGGCCCGCGCCAGCCTGAAGCATCAGGCGCCGTGTATCCTCTGGTTCACAGGCTTCAGCGGATCAGGCAAATCCACTATCGCCAATCTGGTTGAAAAGAAACTGCTCGTCAACGGACGGCACACCTATATTCTTGATGGTGACAATGTTCGCCACGGCCTCAACAAGGATCTCGGATTTACTGATGCCGACCGGGTGGAAAACATTCGCCGCGTTGGCGAAACATCGAAACTGCTGGTCGATGCCGGGCTCATCGTTCTGGTTTCCTTCATCTCGCCGTTCATCGGTGAGCGGCGCATGGCGCGGCAACTTGTGGGCGATGGCGAATTTGTTGAAGTCTTCGTTGATACACCGATTGACGTTTGCGAAGCGCGCGACACCAAAGGGCTCTACAAGAAAGCACGGGCCGGAGAGATCAAGAATTTCACCGGCTTTGACTCAGCCTATGAGATCCCGGAGAACCCGGAAATCGTGCTGAAGACGGACGAACACTCCGCTGAGGACTGCGCCGATCAGATCATCGCCTGGCTCGACGCGAGCGGGTACTTGTCGGCGGACTAGAGGCCCTTCAGTCACAAATTGACAGTAAGGGCCTCACAATATTGCCAAATCTCTTTTTCAGTTCAGGTCCGGTGCGCTTGAAACCCATAATTTGAGCGATTGCTCTCACCAGTTCTTCCTCCTCGCATTCCCCGCTTTGATCAAGGACTAACCGGCCCGCTGCCTCAATCTCCATCGAGGCTATCATTTCGGCCTTTAGCAATGTCCCGCTCTCCGCTGATCGATCTCTAATAGGAGGGGCTTCCTGCTGGCTCAAAGTAAACCAGAAGCCATCGGTTGAACGAATGTCATCATCGGACCTTGCTGCGCTGCGCAGTGCCTTCACCGTCATTTCATTGATCCTGGCACCTGCGCGTCTCTTGCCATATCCTTCGGCGAGCCTCCTTGCGACCTCTGAATGGTGAATCGGCCCTTCGGTTCGCACGATTGCCGATGCTATTTGTGCCAATCGATTGATGGGGGCCTGGTGCGGTTCACCTGAATAATATTGGGAGAAGTGATGCCTTTTATACGGAGGCATAGCCTCAAACAGGGGCCCATCGTCAAAGACTGGATCGGGTTCATTTTCTTCTGCCTCTTCAATTTGGGCGGGGTCAACATTGTCGCTGTTTGCACCCTTGACTACGATACCGTCGTTGGCCACTCCGACGGCTTCTTCAATCGCCTTGCGAAGGCGTTCGATCTCCGGGGCGCGTCTGTAGAACCAGTCGGTGCTCCAGATGCGGTGAAAGCGCCAACCCAGATGTTCGAGCACGTTTTGCCTCAACCGGTCTCGCTCGCGAGCCCACAAAGCACTGTGATAGGTGGCTCCATCACATTCAACCGCTAGGATGAACTGGCCAGGCCGATCCTGTCTTCGAACAGCCAGATCAATGAGGAAGCTAGCGGAGCCGACCTGATGGTCAACCAGATACCCCATCTTCCGAATTTCATCTGCCACATCTTCTTCAAAAGGCGAGTCAGCGCCAAGGCCTGTAATCTCTTCATCCCTTAGAATGCCGGTATTTGCATAATCGAGGAAGCGCTTAAGGGTTCGAACACCGACATGCCTGGACTTGGTCGGGTCTATGTCCCCCGGGTCAAATGAACAAAAAACCTCGCAGCGGATGCGAGCGCGCGTAAACAAGACGTTCAATCGACGCTCCCCGCCTTCACCATTCACAGGACCGAAGTTCAGGTTCATTAGTCGGCCACCGGGCTCCGTCGGTCCATAGCAAACGCTGACGAGGATGACATCGCGTTCATCACCCTGAACGTTTTCCAAATTCTTGACGAAAATATCTTCGGTCTTGCCTTCATGCAAGAAGCTGTCGAGCACAGCATCCGACCGCCGCGCACCTTCCAGAAGTTCGTTTATGTGGTTCTTCTGAACGTTTGAAAATGTTGCTATGCCAAGAGACAAGTCTGGAGTTTGTCTTGCGTGTTCGGCAACCCGTTTGACGATCTCCTCCGCTTCGATGTTGTTTACGTTCTTGCCCCGTTGCCCACGATTATAGACACCATTAACGCGAACCAGACTAAGGCCATAATTGTCGTCATTCTGCAGAGGTGAGGGAGGCAGAATGAGGTTACCGTTGTAAAACTCATCATTCGAAACGGCGATAAGCGAAGGGTCCCGCGAACGATAGTGCCACTCCAGCATGCGCGGTCTACCGCCCAATCCACGGGCCTCGCCCAGGCTCAATATACTCTCCAGTTCTGTTGCTCTGGCTGCACCCGCGAGCGGACTATCGTCATCGGCATCCACATCATCTTCGTTTGACGTCATCCGGTCGAAGAATGATGAAGGCGGCATCTGTTTCTGATCGCCAACGACGACAAGCTGCTTCGACCGTGCAATAGCGCCGAGCGCATCTTCGGGCCGCACTTGACTGGCCTCGTCGATAACGAGGAGGTCAAACTCTATTTTCCCCGGTGGAAGGAATTGAGCAATTGAAACCGGGCTCATAAGGAAAACGGGTTTGATCCGCTGAAGCATCCCTCCGGCCTGGTCCATGAGAACGCGTAGTGCTTTGTGCCGAGATTTTTTCCCAAGTTCAGATCGAATAACACCCATTTCCCCAACTGCGCCGGAAGGCAATTGGGACAGGTGGCCCGCCAGGATCGATACTCGGCAATCCTTCATCCGTTTGTTTTCAAGATTTTGGAATGTCTCTACTGTTTTGTGTCGATCTGCTTTTACTATCGCTTGCAAATCTTTCGTGAGATTTTTCTTCCAAATTATTTCAGCGCGACCAAATCGAGTATTGGCGATAAAGGTTTCAGCCGAGGATGGCTCGCTCTCCAACTTCTTGCGCGCGATCGGAAGACCCGCTTCGTCAAGTCGCTCCGCCGCGTTATTCAGTCGGCACCAATCTCCATAGAATTTCTCCAGTTGCGCCATTCGCTCCAACCGGTGCGACAGCTCGTCTGCACTAACTGTTTCAAGGTCGTCTGACGTTTCCATCGACTTCCAGTCAAACTGCAAATCGCCAAGGCACTCTCCTGCTTTTAATTTGAAGCCTGTGCTCAATTCGCCTATTTCAGAGGACTTCTGACCAACATCCACAGACGAGGCCAACAGCTGAAGTGCTGCCTTCAAATCAATGTGTTCATTAATCTCAAGCGCTTCAAGACACCAGGAAGCAAACTCCAATACTTCCACAAACGGGGTGTCCAGATCATTCCAGGCATCACCTAACCGGGATGTAAGGATCTCGCTAACCGAAGCGAATTCATTCACGGCGCGCCGATACTCCAAAACAGAGTCGACAAGACCCAATCTATTTTCAGCCGTTTTGGGAATTTGAGTCAACAGATACCCGGCCAACTCGGCTGATGCTTTTCGATAAGGGGACTTCAATCTTGCAAAAAATGAATTAGTTCCTGTGACTATTCCTGGTCTTAAAGCAAGAAAATCAATTCCAACAACTTCATCAATAAAATTGTCCTTCAATCCAGATTGAAGCTTTTGGAGTTCAACGCCTTGTCTCAAAGCCTCTGCAAGCTTCTCCCATTCTTCTTTGCTTTTTACCTCGTCAGCAGTTTCATGGAAGGCCGTCGGAGCCTTGGTAAGGTGGAGCAATAGGGCCTTCAATTCGTCCACTCTTCCGAGAGTGGGTACGGCATCAAGCCCTACGGCAATTCCGTGAGATCGGTACTCTAATATAATTTTCTCAAGTCGGTTCAAGGATGTCTCCAAATTGTGAGAATCCCGTTGCAGATCTGTTGGTTGACGATTCATGTTCCTGATGCCGAAGCAGGGGTTGATCTCTCTGGCACCAAGTTCGCTTATCAAATTGGCATAGTCTCTGATTAGGATTTGAGCCTCTTTAAAACCTTCCTTACTCAAACTCCCCAGTTTTTCATCCAGCTCTGCAGGCGGCTTCAGCCCCATGCCAATGGACCGAACTTGCTCGCCAATCAAACCGAAAGGCGTTTCACCAGTGTCATCCAGTTGTTGATGCAGAAGCGAAGTCGATCTGTTCAAGGAGTCCCTGACCTGAAGGAGATCATTTGGTTCATCTGGCATTCCTGGAATGGCTCGGCCTGCTGCCAGGGTCTTTCGAATTTCCTGATGGACAGCCTTTTTGTTTGCAAGCCTTGAATGAAGTTCCAAACAGGTATCATCAAGTCCAACACTCTTCAGTTTGCGATGGACAACATTCAAAGCGACCATCTTTTCAGCCATGAAAAGGACCCGCTTCCCGTCAGCGACAGCGGATGCAATGATATTTGTAATGGTTTGGGATTTTCCGGTTCCCGGAGGCCCTTCGACAACCAGATTGCGACCGGATCGTACTTCCTCAATAACTTTCGTCTGAGACACGTCGGCATCAACGACTTGAATTATGTCCGCTGGCAACAGTTTCTCATCCAACCGATCTTCAGGGCCAAACAATGGAGGTTCACTTTCAAAGCTGCTATAGAGCAATCCAGACACGAGAGGGTTTTCTTCAAGCTTGCCGCCCGGCCAATTTTCCGGATCAAGATCCCGGAGCATGAGCAGCTTTCCGAAAGAGAAGAATCCAAGTTGCATACCGTCTCGATCAATTGACCATCGTTCGTGACTTTTTATAATTTGATCTACTTCGTCAAAGTAGCTCGATGGGGTCCACTCTTCTTCCATTTCCACTTCAGGAAGGGCCAATCCATAGTCACCCATTAGTCTCTCTTTAAGAGGTAAATTAGTGACAAGGTCATCATCACGAGCCGCGACTTCGTACTTTGACGTCTTTTCATTTCGCCGGAGTTGAACGGGCAAAAGCAGAAGCGGCGCTTCACGCTGAACTGCGGAAGATTTGTCCTCGAACCAGGTCATGAATCCGACGGCCAAGTACAGGATGTTTACTCCCTGTTCCTCTTCAGCAGTACCAGCGTCCTTTGCCATTCGCAGCAAGCGCTTTTGAAGAGCATCGGAAGTCATACGGGTCTCGAGATACCGATCTGTAAATCGCCCTTCTTCAACGTCGTCATCGCTGTCCAATTCACCCAACGAAGGTGTATCAGTCTCATCTTCCTCGTCGACCTCATCTTTTCCAATAGGAAGAAAACGCATCGACTTCTTGGCAACTGCCAGAAGGTCGAATACGTGGTCAGATCGTTCGTTGATGATATTGATGGCGTTTGCGCGGGTGTTTTTCCGGTTGACGTGTACAAGGCGATTTCGCGTGCCTGTATCGACAAGCCGCCTACGCGCGTCCTCCAACAACCTGTGAAGAGCTGACAGACGGCCCTTATCTTGGTCCGTTCCATTAGAATTTGACGTATCCAAGCCACTAGAGCCAGCCTGTTCCATGCTCGTATCTTCCTCTGAACTTTGGGCGGGTAACTGCGATCAGCCATATGCAACCAAGAGTACAGTGTTTTTGGAAGTTGATGCAATCTTTAACCGCTACCATCACCACCAGCATCAGATGGACCAAGTCATCGGAGGCGCGCTGCCAACGTTATGTGTTTGTCGAAGTCCGAGCTACCTCGTATGCCCTTACTTACAACATCTTGGAAAAGCGGCTAATCATCAGCGGCCTATACGCTTGCGCGCTTGCGAAGTTTTGGCAGATTAACAACACAAATCAGAACCATGGCAACACCAGCGTGAACAATCCAGTTCGCCGGATAGATAAGCACTGAACCGAAGCCAAAGAAAATGAGACGCATGGGCCATCCGATTGGGCCTTTGACGTATCCCTCCAATGCCGCTGTCAAGGCCCAGAGGCCGAAGAGCGCAAACAGCGTGACCTCAGCCATTGCCGCTAGATCGCCGGACATGAGCGGCGTGTAGGCCATGAGGACGGGCACCACGTAGAGCCCCTTGGCGATGCGCCAGGCGGCAAATCCGGTCTTCATGGGATCTGCCTTGGCAACTGCGGCGGCGGAAAAGGCCGCAAGGCAAACCGGCGGCGTTACGTTGGAGTCCTGGCTGAGCCAGAAGATGATCATATGGGCACTGAGGAGTGCGGCGGCAAGCGCCGCAGGGGAAAAGGCCTGATCATTGATCAGCATGAGGAGCTCTGGCGGCAGGGTTTGAACAAGGGCGAGCGCATCAACCTTTGACATGGCGCTGTCCAGAAGACCCGTACTTTGAGGCGCGCCCATGACGAAGAACATTTTCACGCTCTCACCCACCTCCCCGCTCACCAGCATCTCAATCAGCTGTGCTTCGAGGATCATGTGATAGAGCGCCGGGGCGGAAAGCGTGCCGAGCACGATATAGGCTGCCGTCACCGGCAACCCCATGCCGAGGACGAGGGAGGCAAGAGCGATCAGGACAAGGGCGATCATCAGATTGCCGCCTGCCCACTCGCTGATCATGAGCGAAAATGTGGGGCCCAAACCCGTTGTCGCAATGACATTGACGATCAAGCCAACCGCACACAGAAGAACTGCGGTCATCACCATATTGCGGGCGCCCAGTTCAAGGGCATCAAAGATTTGTTCAAGGCCCATGCGGTGGGTTTTCGTGAGCCAGCTGGCGCCGATGGCGGCGAGGATGCCGGCACTTGCGGCATAGGTCGGGGTGAAACCCGCAATGAGCACCCCGATAAGAACAACAATGGGGACTAAAAAGACCAGCCCGCCCTCGCGCATGACGTCTCTGAGGTTTGGCCCGGGATCTGCCGCCTCGCCCACAGGTGCTTCGGCATGGACCCTGCGCGCCTCGCTGCGGACAAAGAACGTTACGGAGGCGAAATAAAGCAGGGCAGGCAAGATGGCCATGAGGGCGATGGTGCCGTAGGGAATACCGGTTGTTGCCGCCATGACAAAGGCCCCGGCCCCCATAATGGGCGGCATCAGCTGACCGCCGGTCGAGGCAGCTGCCTCCACGCCGGCAGCAAACTCGGGGCGAAAGCCGGATCGTTTCATGAGCGGAATGGTTATCACGCCGGTCGAAACCGTGTTGGCAACAGCTGACCCCGAGATCGTGCCGGTGAGAGCCGAGGCAAAAACCGCAACAATTCCAGGGCCCCCGACGAAACGCCCGGCGATAGCGCGGGCCAGATCGACGATAAAGTCCCCTGCACCCGATTTCAGCAGGAAAGCACCAAACAGAATGAACATGAAAACATAGGTCGCGCTAATTGATGCGATGGTCCCGAATAGCGCGTCATCGCCATAGATCGAGCGGAAGATGAGCGTTTCCCAGGACAGGCCCTCGAAGCGGAAGACGCCAGACAGCCAACCGCCCCAGAACCCGACATAGGTGAGGGCAAGGATGATCAGGACGGGGATGACCTTGCCGGTGAGGCGGCGAGTGAGTTCCAGGGCTGCCGCAATGAGCGTAAGAGAAACCACCCAGTCAAGACCTGAGAGCCTGACGCCGCGCTGATAGATCGCGTCTTCGCCAATGAGAGCAGCCAGCGTCGCAACAAGGATCAGGACACCGGCGGCAACATCAATCTTTCGCCACCGGGCGCCTTCCCTGAACGGAACGGTCAGAAAAGCCAATAGCGCGAAGAGACCGAAGTGAAGACCGTTTTGCCAAAGCGTCGGCAGCGTGCCGATCATATTGGCATAAATGTGAAACAGCGCTGTGAGGACTGCGAGCCAGGACAGGAGCGGTTTTTGTCTGAGGGCGGTCAGGGGTGATGCTTCAGGCATGACTGCCTTTCACAATCGTCATCCCGGATGCAGCGCAACATGCAATGTTGCTCTGCTGGTCTCTACGTGGCAGGGCGTGCAGGCACGCCCGAGAGCCGGGGATCCAAATGTGAGATTTAGGCCCCGGACCAGCAGTGCGGCACTTCGCGCCGCAATGCATCCGGGGTGACAAACGTAACATTGGAAACCTACTCAACCTTCTCATCCATTAGTCCAACTTCGCGGTAGTAGCGCGCGGCGCCGGGGTGAAGCGGCACAGGCAAGCCGGTGATCGCGTTTTCGAGGCTCATGGTCTTTGTTGCCGTGTGTATTGCCTGCAAAAACCCGAGGTTCTCATAGATGGTTTTGGTGAAAAGGTAGACGACCTCTTCGTCGACAGCCTCATCAACGGCGAGAAAATTGGGGTGCGCGATAGTGACAACGTCGTCTGTTTGCCCCGGATAAGTGCCGGCGGGGACCGTGTAGGGCGACCACAAGCCAAGGCCTCCGTCAGCTTTCACAGCCTGCTCCGGTGTAAACGACAGGAGCTTCACCTTGCCCTTGCCTGCGGCGAAAAGTTTGGTGACCGCGCCGGTCGGAGCGCCCGCCGGGGCTGACATGGCTCTGACCTTGCCGTCCTGCATGGCCGAGGCGCTCGGACCATAGCCGCCGTAAAACAGGCGGAAGTCGTCATCAATGTTGAGCCCCAGATTGGCGAGGACATGGCGGTTTGAATGGATCGCGCCGGAGTTCTTTTTGCCGAGCGCCACCGGCCTGCCCTTGAGCAGTGCCATATCGGCAATGGTGCCGGTCTGAATGTCCTCGGCGCGCATCACCCATTGCTCGACATTGGTCCACAATAAAGAGACCGAGCGCAGATGGGTCTGTGGGCCTTCCGCTGCGAGGGGGCCGGTTCCGGTTTTCGCATAGTGGCCGAAGATCCCCTGCACGATAGCAAACTGCGCTTCGCCTTCGCGGATGAGACGGATGTTCTCTGCGGATCCCGCCGAGTTAATCGCCGAGATATTGATGCCATGGGTCGGCTGCAGCTTTACTTTCGAGAGCGTGGCCAGCGCGACGCCCACGGGATAGTAGGTGCCGCCTGTAGTGCCTGTGGTCAGGAGATAGGATTTGTTTTCCTCGGCGGTCGCAGGAAGGCAGAAACCTAACACAAGACCTAAAGTGATGAGTATTCTTAAAAACATCAGTGTACCCCGTGCATGCCTCTCTTAAGCAAAGGCGAGATGATCAGCATCAACAATGCTGCACCAAATGCGATCCAAGCCAATTGCATGTATACCTCTGCAAACTGGGCTTTTTGCATCGCCAAACTCGCCGAAGCGCCATTTACCGCAGTCTTACCAGCAACAACACCGGCGATAAAACTCGCTGCTGCTGAGCCAAGGAACCAGGTCCCCATCATCATCCCAACGACTTTGACAGGAGAAAGCTTTGTAACCATCGACAGCCCTACGGGAGAGAGGCACAGTTCCCCTGTGGTATGGAAAAGATACAACAGGACCATCCAAAGAAGGGCTACTTTGGCATCACCTTCCGCAAATGACATACCGTAAACCAAAACAACAAAACCGAGGCCTACCTGAAATAATCCCAACGCAAACTTCACAGGTGTATTTGGCTCCACACCTCGCCTGGATAATCCAGACCAAAGCATTGCGAAGATCGGTGCAAGTGCCACTATCAATCCAGGATTCACGGACTGGAACCAGGTAGTCGGAATTGTTCGTCCCATGACGTCGCGATCCAAAGCCCTGTCGGTCAAGATACTCAACGACGACCCGGCCTGCTCAAACAAAGCCCAAAATAGCACGGAAGCGAGTATTAGAACTTGCATAACAAAGATCCGACCACGCTCAGCCCTATCACATTTCACCATCGAATAAATGAGTGCCACAAACATCATGAGGAAAAGTGAAGCATTTGTCATCACACCGACGACAGGCTGATGCTGGATAAGCAGGAAGGCAAATGCAACCAATCCCAATCCCGCCAGATAGATTATTGCCTCACGGCTGAAACCCAGCACAACCTTCTCTTTGAGAATAACTGGTTCTGGCGGTTCTGCATGGCCTTCCAGCAATTTCTGGCCATACAAAAACACACCTAGTCCGGCGAGCATTCCAATTCCAGCCAACCCGAAACCATATCGCCAACCGTAGGTCTCCCCTAACCATCCGCAGAGCAGCGGCGCAGCAAGGGCCCCCAAATTTATGCCCATATAGAAGATTGTAAAACCAGAATCTCTTCGAACATCATGTTGTTCATAAAGAGCACCAACAATGGTCGATATATTGGCTTTTAGAAATCCGACTCCGGTAATGATCAACGCCAAGGACAGAAAAAAGATTTGAAGATGAAGTTCGCTGCGAACCACGCTTCCTCCTTCAGAGAAGGCCTGTGGACCCTCGAAAGCCATACTGAAATGTCCAAGCACCAGTAGAAGCGCACCAAACGTCACAGCTTTTCTTGCGCCCAAATACCTGTCGGCAATCACACCCCCGATAACCGGCATCAAATATACCAGAGACCCGTAAGCCCCGTAGATCAAATAGGCTTTCTCATCCCCAAACATAAGATGCTTTGTCAGGTACAAGATCAGCAAAGCGCGCATCCCGTAAAAGGAAAACCGCTCCCACACTTCTGTAAAAAAGAGAATATAAAGGCCCTTCGGGTGACCCAAAATGTAGCCGGATTTGTAGTGCTCCGGCATCTCGTGATCGGAAACGACGTCTGTCACAGCTGTGGATCTCCCCTGCGAGTGGCTGACAGGAACTCGGCTAAACCGCGCCGAACACTCCCCCTTCGCACCCGAATGACACGAAAGCCCCGGAACCGGGGCTTGATTTGGTGCCAGCTTACCCCATTCGGCACGAAAATCTCAAGAAATGGCGTAATCGGGCACTCCCATACTCGTCTAATTAAATACTATGAAAAATACTCAACTTCATTTGGTGATTTTTGTGGTTAACCATGCTAATATGGCTTTGGGCTTGGTGGATATGTCCACTGCAACCGATCTGGTTGGTCTGGATACTTCTATCAAACGTGTGGTGCGTTGGTTGAGACGCGGCGCGGCGGGTCAAAGAGATCCCGGCGCGAGTGTTGCAGAGCCCGTTGGTATTGGATGGTAGATTGGTGTCAGCCGTGTTGCGTCCGACGTTACTCATATTGGCTCTGGTGCCCTGTTTTTCGATTTCCACCGCATCGACGGCGTTGGAAATGCGTGGGGATGCGCGCCTTGCGAGCGGCTTCGAACTCGGGTTTGATGCCAATTATAGCAGCAAGACGCTCGGATATTCACCTGACCTGGCGTCGCCTGCCAAATTGACCGGTGCGACTTTCAAAACACCAACGGCGATAGCCATACCAAAAATTTCCTCCGTCAGAAAACCCGCCGCCTATTCGACCTCTTATGGGCTTTCTTCATATAGCTTGCCTGGACGGCGGATGGCTTCCAGCAGCTTCGGCTTGAATTACAATTTTCCGGCCTTTGCAATGAAACCCTATTCCACAACACCGACAAAAACGGTTCAGCCCACAGTGACCCCGAAAACAACCACGTCGTCGAGCTCGATAACATCCAGTTCCAGCAAGGGAACACATTCGATCAAGATAACAGTTGAGCCGCCTCAGCTTGACTTCGATCTTGATGCCAAGGAGTCTTTGTTGGGATCCGGAGCGGCACCGGCAAGTCTCTCGCTTACTTTCTCCGGCGCAGGCACTGGTGAAGTCTCACCAACAGTGGCCACCAGAGGCGCTGAAACGCTTTTGGCTGGTTGCACTGACGACTGCGAGGGAAAGGGTGAGGATGTTTCAGAACCGGGTACGCTGCTGTTTCTTGGCTTTGGCTTGGCAGGCCTTGTCGCGGTGAGGCGACGGAACCACTTACGGCAGGCTTAGTTGCTACCGGATCGCTGTCATTGTTCCCACATCAACGCTCCCACATCAGTGTTCATCCAATAATCTGGCCAATGCCTTTGCATTGTTGCGACCGTCAAACCATTCTTCTGACTTCATTGCCAGGGTCACTTCTTTCAAAGCCTCGCGGGGTCGTTCAAGGTCATTCAAGGTGACCGCGAGGTGATAGTGAATTTCGGGAATTTCGCTTGCCCGGACGCTTGCCTCGCGCAACAAGCCAAGGGCTTCGCCCGGTTGGCCCGCTCGCGTCAGAGCCCAACCCAACGTATCAAGCACTGCCGCCTCTTCAGGATCGAGTGCGTAGGCACGCCTTGCCACATCAACAGCGCGCGGATCGCCTGTCGCGATATAAAGAAGCGCAAGATTATTCAGTACCACAACATTCTCGGGGTCCTGCGCCAGTAACTTCTGGAAAAGCTCACCCGCCATGGCATAGTCCCCGACCCGGCTCATCGCTGAGGCAAGCGTCTGCTCGATGGCTTTGTTGCCTGGATGTCGCGTGGAAAAATCGCGCAATCGTACCATGGCGGCTCGCTGATTTTCCGCGTCTTGATGCAGCGCACTTTCCGCGCGGTAGGTTCTCAGGGCGAGCGCGGCGGTTTCCCCCTGCTTGCCAGCTCGGTTATACGCCTTGAGGGCGGCGCGCCAATCGCCTTTGCGCATATGAATATCCCCGATGAGCATGGAACTCAAAGGATCTTTTGGCCAGGTCGTGCGCACATGTTCTGCGTGGGCGAAGGCGTCAGCGAACCGATCCTGATTGGCATAAAGGGTTATTAGCGCGGCATGGGATTCAATGTTATCCGGCGCAAACCTTATGCCGGACTTCAATGCATTTTCCGCCTCGTCCAATCCACCTGCCAGAACCATATACTTTGCAATCTCCCGCAACGCATCCGGATCATCCCTGGCGTAGACCGCAGCACGCCCGAACGTGCGCCTTGCATCATCCCTGGTCCCGGCAGCAAGCTCGGCGCGCCCCAGTGCAACCACCACACCAACATCGTCGGGCGCCAAACGTGCAAGCTGCTCGACAACGGCCGCAGACCGCGTCTCGTCTCCAACCCGCAGGTAAAGATCAGTGAGTTCCATCCAGATTTGCCAGGCATCGGGCCGCAGGCCTCTGATTTTTTCCAGTCGCTCAATCGCTTCCACCCAATTGCTCTCGTATTTGGCAATCTTGACCAGCTCGATCATGGGTCTGATGTCCTTGACATTCCTTTGCAATAAGCCCTCGTACTCCGCCCTGGCGCGGTCCAGCTGCCCGCGCGCAAGATCCAGTTGAGCAAGATTGTGACTGGCACTAAAAAAATCAGGCGAGAGCTCACGCGCCTTTTCGAATGCGGCGGTTGCCTCCGGAATACGGCCTTGTGACAAAAGAATGATGCCATCCAGATTGGACCCGGTCGGGTTTCGCGGCGCGGACTGCATCATTTGCCCCGCGTAGTTTCGGGCGGCAGGATAATTGCGGTTACCTATTTCGAGATAGGCCAATATGTAGTTGGCCTCTATGGATCCCGGATCCAGTTTCAGTGTCTCCACGAGGCGTTCGCGGGCGCCCGCTTCC
>JAUWTJ010000054.1 GCA_030614785.1 Alphaproteobacteria bacterium
ATCGGCAAGACCGCCGGGTATATTGCCCCGGCCAGTGTCTGGGCCCAGAAGAACGGGCCCTCGGTCTGGATCTCGACCTATACCAAGAACCTGCAGCGCCAGATCGATCAGGAGCTTGACCATCTTTATCCCGATCCGGCGGAAAAGGCCGCCAAGGTCGTCATCCGCAAGGGCCGCGAAAATTATCTTTGTCTGCTCAATTTTCAGGAAGCGGCGAGTGGTGGTGGACAGCGTGGCGGGGGTCATCGCGGCGGCAGTTCGGCAACACTGAGAACGGGTCCCGGGCTTGGTCTCGTCGCACGCTGGGCGCGCTATACGCGGGACGGCGATATGGTCGGCGGTGACTTCCCGGCCTGGCTCACTCCGATCGTCACGGAAAACTCCAACCGAGCTGAACCCCAGGGTATTCAGGCAGCGGGGCTGACAGACCGGCGCGGCGAGTGTATTTACTCCGCGTGCAGCCATTACCGGAAATGTTTTATAGAGCGGGCGGTCAGAAAAAGCCGCCGGGCGGAAATCGTGATCGCCAATCATGCGCTGGTCATGAACCGGGCGGCGCAAAGCCTGCCCAGGCATCAGGCTGATGGTGCAAAACCTGAAGAGGGTGACGAGGGCGGCGGGGTTGGCCACTACATCTTTGATGAGGGCCATCATCTCTTCGATGCCGCGGACAATAACTTTGGCGCTCATCTCTCCGGCTTTGAGACCCAGGAGCTGAGGCGTTGGCTGCGCGGGCCTGAAAGTGGCAGGCGAGGCCAGCGTGGGCGCGGGCTGGTTGACCGGGTCGGCGATCTCGTCGGTGATGTGAGCGCTGTGGACGAAGCCATGCGCGAAACCGTGCGGGCGGCGTCGTGCCTTGCCGGGCCTGGCTTTATGGGGCGGATTGCGGAGGGCAACGGGCAGGGGCCGGTCGAGCTTTTCCTGCAGGCGATTTACGCCCAGGTCATGGCGCGCGCGGCGGACTCGCGCAGCGCGTTTGATCTTGAATGCCCGATCAGACCGTTTGACGAGGCGCTGCTGGAACGGGCCGAGGCGGTGGCCAAAGCGCTGAGTGATTTGGCGGTCCCCTTGAAGGCGCTCATTCGGGGGCTGTCCCGGCGGCTTGACGACGAAGCCGAAACGCTCGACACCTCCAGCCGTATACGGATCGAAGCTTCGGTGCGGGGCTTGCGTCTGCGGGCGGAAATGACGCTGCCGTCGTGGATCTCGATGGCCTCCAACCTGGCGCAGGAAACGCCGGAGGAATTTGTTGACTGGTTTGGCATCGAGCGAAACTTTGGCCGCGACTTTGATGTCGGTATGTATCGTCACTGGATCGATCCGACAATCCCGCTGGCAACGACGGTCTTTGAACCGGCGCAGGGGGTGTTGATTACTTCGGCGACCCTGCGGGACAGAAAGCCCGAGAAAGAAGGCGATGTTCCGGACCCGAGCGAAGACTGGTCAAGCGCGGAGGTCAGAACCGGCGCCGGGCATCTGGCCCTGCCGGCCAGCCGCGCACATTTCACCTCGCCATTTAATTACCGCGAACAGACCCGCGTTCTTGTGGTCACCGACGTAAGCCGCACAAACGCCGATCAAGTGGCGGCGGCCTACCGCGAACTCATAAAAGCCTCTGGCGGCGGCGCGCTCGGGGTCTTTACTGCTATTGGCCGGCTGCGCGCGATCCATGAGCGTATTCTTGAGCCGCTGCATGAAGAGGGTCTGGCGCTTTACGCGCAACACGTCGATGCAATGGACACCGGCACGCTGGTTGATCTCTTCCGGGCTGATGAGGACAGCTCGCTACTCGGCACCGATTCTGTGCGCGACGGGGTCGATGTGCCGGGGCGGTCCTTGCGGCTCATTATCTTCGACCGTGTCCCGTGGCCGC
Source organism: Alphaproteobacteria bacterium (assembly GCA_030614785.1). Taxonomy (GTDB): domain Bacteria; phylum Pseudomonadota; class Alphaproteobacteria; order M2410; family M2410; genus JAUWTJ01. The sequence goes on from JAUWTJ010000054.1 coordinate 1,874, forward strand.
GCCCCAGCCTGTTGCACAAGGCGCGACGTGCTGCTTTTGGTGCCAGGACCTATGACGATATGATCACGCGGCTGCGGCTCAAACAGGCGTTCGGGCGGCTGGTTCGCCGTGAGGACGACCGCGGTCTTTTTGTCATGCTGGATTCTCGTATGCCCTCGCGGCTGGCGACGGCGTTTCCCGATGGTGTCGAGATCGAGCGGGTCGGGCTGGCGGAGGCTATTGCGGCGACGCGGGAGTTTCTTCGCGAGAATCTGGCGTCGGGGGCATCTGGCCAAGCTGACGGTAAAAACTCTCTCTGATGCGTTTGGAAAAGCCCGGTTCGTGAGGCAGCGCATCGTCGGGGTTGAGGTGCGCCGCAGCGCGCAGGGTTTGGACTGGATACCCCTGGATGAGAGCGCCGTATTTGTAGGCAACGCGATCGGAAAATCCTGACAGAATAAGGCGCCAGTCAAAATAGCGCTGCCACCAGGGGACAATGGTTTCTCTGGCAAGCGAGATTGTACAATTGGCGGCAAGGGTGTTGTAATGCTTCGGTTGGGCTACGAGCTCATTGGTGCGGCTCATCATATCGAGGAAGAGACGCTTTGAGCGATCAGGCGGAAAGGTCGTGGGTTGAAAGTAAATTTCGTTCCTTTTTGAGTAGGTTCGTACGCCGATAATATCGCGTTCATCGCCGACCACATAAATGAGATGAAATTCCTTAAGGAGCCCGGTGAGCGGATGATATTTTTGCCCCGGGCGCTGGCGCGCCTCGACGGAGATGACAATCGGATCATCGTCACCAAAATCAAACGACAGAAACGTATGGGCGATGCCGGGAGGCGCAAAGATCGATATTCCAAACCAGACGTCTTTGAGGTCAGCCAGGTCGACTTCCTTCTCGGTCCAGTCGACGGTGAGCGGCGCTGCGTTGGTCGCATAACGCGCCCGGCGGAGATTGTGAATGGTAACTGAATTGCCATTGATATCCGCTGACGCAAGGCGCGAATGCTCTTCCTTCCAGGGAGGGTCATTGGTGGGTCGTCTGAAAAGCAATGTCTGCTGCCTCGTGAATTGTTTGTATTGATTTCGATACTACCATCGTGTTTTTGATTGTAACGTGCAAGGTGAATGGTTCAGGAGAATTCCCTTGCCCTTGACCGGTCCATTTCATAGGTTGCGGGCAATATTCATTGTGAAAGAAAGCCCAACTCATGTCCGACGCGATCAGCCACCAAACGGCGATTATCTATGCGATGGTTCTTGTTTCGGCCTCCGACGCCAAAATGACGGATTCCGAACTCCTGACCATCGGGGATGTTATTACGCATTTCCCGGTTTTCAGGGATTTTCCCAGAGACAGGTTGATGATCGTTGCGGAGGAATGCGCCGCGATCCTCGTTGATCCGGAAGGGCTTGATGCGGTTTTGGGGCTGATTGAAGAAGGACTTCCGGACAAGCTGCGTGAGACCGCCTATGCGGCGGCTGTCGAGGTTGCTGCTGCCGATGAAGTGGTCAATCAGGAAGAGCTCCGGGTTCTGGAACGTCTGCGCCATCGTCTGGGGATTGAACGGTTGTTTGCCGGTGCGATCGAGCGGTCTGCCCGCGCGCGTCACATGATCCTGTGATCCGAGCGGCATTCGGCGGGACATAACCGGCGAAGTGCTACCCGCTCTTGCGGTGCATAGGGGAGCAGGCCTGATATGACAGATTATATTCTCCACGAAGAAGGCACGTTTCGTCTTGGTGTGTTCTGCTCGCTGCTTCTGGTCATGGTGATCTGGGAGACGCTGGATCCAAAACGCCGGCGGATCTATGCACGGCGCGAGCGCTGGTTTGGCAATCTCGGAATTATCGTCTTCAACACAGCTGTCATGCGCGTCGCGCTGCCGTTTTTGGCGGTCGATGTGGCGCTGTTTACTGGCAAAAAGGGATGGGGTCTGTTTAACGCTCTGGACTGGGCGGCAGGCCTGGAGGTTTTGCTTGCGATTATCCTGCTGGATCTTGTTGTCTATTGGCAGCACAGGATCTTCCACCGCGTGCCCCTCCTGTGGCGTCTTCACAAGGTGCACCATACGGACCGGGACTTTGACACAACGACGGCACTGCGGTTTCACCCCGTCGAGATCTGGCTGTCGATGCTGCTGAAGATCAGTGTGGTGTTTGTCTTTGGTGTCTCGGCTCTGGCTGTTATCCTTTTTGAGGTGATCCTGAACGGTATGGCACTGTTCAATCATGCCAATATCCGTCTGCCGGAAAAGGTTGAGACCGCGCTGCGTCTGTTTGTTGTGACACCGGATATGCACCGCATTCATCACTCGGTTCGCAGTGATGAGTTCAACAGAAATTTCGGGTTCAATCTTTCCCTTTGGGACCGCCTCTTCTCGAGCTATTGCGGCGTGCCGCGTGAGAGCCAGGAACTCATGACCATTGGTCAGTCAGATCATCAAAGCGATGAAGCACGCAGTCTCATCTTTATGCTGATGTTGCCGTTTCGCCGCAGTCAATCGTAGGTGCCCTATATGAAACAAGTGATGGTGATGCGTCATGGTCATGCGCAGTGGGGCGGCGGTGCCGGTGATCATGCGCGGGCCCTGTCCGACGAGGGGCGAGACGATGCGAAAGCCATGGGGCGTTTTATGGCTGCCGAGGGGCTTACGCCTGATCTCATCTATTGCTCATCATCGCAGCGCACCCGCGAAACCCTTGATTTTGTCCTGCCCGCGCTTAATCAGGAGCCGCAGGTTTTTATAGAAAAGGGCCTGTATAACGCCGACGAGCGAGCACTGCTGGGTTTTACAGCGGCGGCTTTACCGAAGGCCGACAGCCTGCTTCTCCTTGCCCACAATCCCGGCGTCCACGGGTTTGTCATGGGGCTTTTGTCCGCAGTGTCAGACGGCGTCGAGACTCATGCCCTGAGCGAAGGGTATCCGCCTGGAACACTATCTGTCTTCAGCTTTGACGTGGACAGCTGGGCCCTTGTCGCGCCGCATAGCGGGCTTTTGACCCACTGCCATGCGCCTGCGTAAAGAGCGCAGGACTACAGTGTTTTCTCCATGATGACAGTTGTCGTCGGGAACGGGATATCGACATTGGCAGCGTCGAGGGCTTCCTTGACAGTTTTTCTCAAGTCACATTGCAAGGCGAAGAAGTCGCTGCGGGCGCACCAGGCGCGGGCTGTGATATCGACCGAACTGCCACCCAGATTGGTGACAGCGACCATGGGCTCGGGATCCTTCATGACGCGGTCGTCGGCGGCGAGGCAAGCGGAGATCACTTCCATTCCGTGATTGATGTTCGCGCCATAACCGATGCCGAACACCAGATCAAACCGTCGCGTGTCGTGGGCGGCGAAATTGGCAATGGCCGATCCCCAGACGTCGCCGTTGGGAATAAGGCGCTGGACATTGTCCGGGGTTGTCAGTTCGGTGATGAACATGGTGACGCGGGTGACCGAGCCGGTCATGCCGGCAACCTCGACGAAATCACCTATTTTGAAAGGCCGGAAGATCATCATCATGACGCCGGCGGCCAGGTTGGACAATGTGCCCTGAAGGGCGAGGCCGATGGCCAGACCGGCTGCACCGAAGATGGCCAGGAAGCTGGTGGTTTCGACGCCAAATTTTCCGAGGACCGCCAGGACTGTCACGATTATGATGATATAGCGCAGGATGCTGGCGAAGAAATTGCCGAGAAGAGGGTCGATGCTATCGTATTTCGCAGCCGCCTTGCGCACCCAGGCGGCGCCGCGGCCGGCAAACCAAAAGCCGATGGCGAGGATCGCGGCGGCGGCTGCGACGGTCGGCAGTTGAGCCCAGATGATGCCGCTAATGGTTTCCATGGCGGACTGAGGATCTGCGCTCATGTTAGCTGCAGCATTGGCCAATGCGGATTGCGCTGTTTCTGTGGTGTTGTCCATCGAAGTTCCTCGCTTTTTAAAGGTGAACGCGGTTTGAATCACCAAAGCGCAAGCGGAGCCAATTCGTCAAGGCTTGAGACGCGATATGCGGCTGAATTATCGAAGAGTTCCATGACGTTGGCCTCTTTCAACACCAGCCCCGCCTTTCGCCGGGATGCCCGGTCGATGCTGCGACAGATCACCCGCGCAATGAGGGATGTATCTTCTGTCGCGGCGAGTTTTCTCACCGGACCAAATCGCTCCAGGGTATTTTCTGCGATGTAGGTTTCGAGCGTTGATTTATCCTTCTGTGACAGGCGGTGCAGGCTCGCCTTGCCGACCGGAACAAGCTCGGCATAATTGCCCTGCTTTGACGTTGTGGCAGGTGCCCCCAGCGTCACAACGCCGGCAAAGATCCCCTGGCGGGAGAGTGTGCCCTCGGCGTAGAGAATTTTGAAATAGAGCTCATGCGGGGGCCGCAGGACTTCGCCGAGCGTGTCTGATGACGGGTCGAGGGTGCCGGCGGCATGCAGGAGAAAGAGCCGGTCGATTGACGGGTTATCAAATGTCGCGCCAAGAGACGCGGCGGCGGGTAGTGGCTCGACCTCTGTCCGGGCGAAACCGGAGAGCGCTCCTGCTGCCGCCAGTTCCTCAAGGGCGCCCAGGCGCTGTTGCCGCGGGAGATTTCGCAGGTCTTCGCCATCTTTTATCAGAATGTCGAGGAGGAGCGGCTGAGCGGCCGGGTTTTTCGGCAGGAAGATAAGAAGCGTTGTTTTTGGTGGAAGCTCTTCGTAATTCTCAGGCCCTTCCAGCCTGTCTCCTGCGAGCGTGTAAAGGTGGCAGCTATCCGGGTTTGAAACCAGCTGCGCATAGCTGCCAGATGGCAGGGCAATGCAAAGATTTGCGCCGCCTGTTGCATCCGGCTCGCAGGCCTGAATAGTTGGCAGGCTGAGAAATCCAGTTTGTTCGGCCAGGGTTTCGGGAAACGGCACGCCGAAAAGCCAGCTCGAAAATGGGTCAAGGGTCTCTTCCGAATTGGCAAGATTTTGTTCGATGTCTGCAACGGGCCGGCTGAAAACTTCGGCGAGAGTGGAGCGTAAAAGATCGGGTGACACGGGGGATTTGAAGCGACCTGTGCTCACGCGCATCACAAGATCACGGGCAAGGGCATTCGATTTGTCGAGCAAGGCAGCTACAGTGTCCAGTCGTTCATCTTTTGGCCCGGTCCTGACAGCAGCGACGAGATCTGCAAGGTCGAGCGGTTCGTTGCCGCCTGGCCACAGGAGCGCAAGGGTTTCTGAAAGGTCACTGCCGGCTTCCTTCGAGGCGTCAAAAAGATCCTTGTTCACGCGGCAAAAGAGCGCCGTCTTGAGCGCGGGGACTGTCACCGTCGCTCCGAGCGGCCTGCCAAGAAGAAGGCCAAGGCAGGGAGCGAGGATCTTTGACGGCAGGCCCTTCAGCCAATGGGCCAAAAATCGGCGCTGATCCGCCGTACTGCGCCGCATTTCGAGCTGATGAATGAGGTCCTCGACCGCAAGACTACGGGGGGTCATGGCTGAAGTCCCTCCGGTGCAAAGGGAACTGCAGACAAGGCTTTTGCGTCAACGCCAAGGGTTTCCTTGATGTGGGCGGCCAGCACATCCTCGCGGCCATGGGTGATCCAGAGCGTCTCGGCCCCAACGTCTTTCACTGTTGTTACCAGTTCATCCCAATCCGCGTGGTCGGACAGGATCAGCGGCAGGTCGCCGCCGCGCGACTTTGCTGCGGATTTGAGGCGCATCCAGCCCGAGGCAAAACTGGTCACAGGCGCATGCAGCGCTTCCGCGACGCCGCCGGGAGGCGACAGAATGATTTTTCCGTCAAATGCCTGGGGATCTGAAAGATCCGCCCCCAGAGTTTCAAGCGAGCCCAGTGAAACGCCCTCATTCTCATAGATGAGTGACGCCTCGGCGATGGCCTTGTGCACGTGGATGGGTTCATCGTAGCCAGCCTGGCGCAACAGCGCGATGACGCGCTGCGCCTTGCCGATGGAATAGGCGTGAACGAGATGCGGGCGATCAGCAAAAAGATGAAGTGACAGGAGTAGCTTTTCGATCTCGCCTTCGGGAGGCGGATGACGATAGATGGGCAGGGCGAAGGTTGCCTCGGCGACAAAGAGATCGCAGGGGCGTACATCAAATGAAGGGCAGGTTGGGTCGGCGCTTCTCTTAAAATCACCGGAGATGATGGCGGTGGCCCCTTGATGCTCAATGTGAACCTGCACTGACCCCAACATATGTCCGGCAGCAAGCAGTGTTACTTTTGCGTCGCCCAGCGTGAGGGTTTCTCCCTCCTTGACGATTTGGGAGGTCCCGGCGAAGTTCTTGCCGTAGCGCAGCGCCATGAAGGCCAGCGTGGCCCGCGTCGCCAGCACGGCACCATGGCCCTTGCGCGCATGATCGGAGTGGCCATGGGTGATGATGGCTCTGGCCACCTTGCGGGTTGGATCAATGTAAAAGTCACCGGCAGGGCAATAAAGCCCTGATGCGGTGGGAATGAGGATTGTTTGGGCTCCGGTCTTTTTTTGTGCTGGCGTTTCAGGCATTGGCGCAGCTTATTCGCAATTGGCGAGGAAGTGTGGAAAAAGAGAACAAAACGGGTATACTGATACCCGAAAGGGAAGGAAATGAATGTTACGGGTGCGGTACAAACCGCAGAAAATAACCTGCCCGCACCGTTTCTGGCCTGGTTTGACAGTCGGGGCTGGGCGCCGCGCCCCCATCAGCTGGCGCTCTATGCCCAGGCGTGTGCGGGGAACAGTACGCTTCTCATTGCACCAACGGGTGGGGGCAAGACTCTGGCAGGGTTCCTTCCCTGCCTCACAGACCTGACTGCGCGGGGCAGGCCGAAGCCCGGCAGTTCCGAAACCGGTGTCGGCAAGGGGCTGCACACGCTTTATATTTCGCCGCTCAAGGCGCTGGCGGTTGATATTGCCCGCAATCTCGAAACGCCGGTTTCAGAAATGGGCCTGCCCGTCACCATGGAGACCCGCACCGGTGATACACCGCCGGCCCGGCGTCAGAGGCAGCGCCACTCACCGCCGGATATTCTTATGACGACCCCGGAGCAAATTGCGCTCTTGCTTTCACACAACAATGCCCCGATTTATTTTGGTGGTCTGAAATACATTATTCTCGACGAGTTACATTCCCTCGTGGCCTCGAAGCGCGGCGATCTTCTGTCGCTCGGACTTGCACGGATTGCTAAACTGGCGCCGGATGCGATCCGCATCGGATTGTCAGCGACGGTGGCGGAGCCGGATCATTTACGCCGCTATCTTGTTCCTCAAACAATAGAGCGCGAACAGATGTCGTCTCTCATTCAGGGGCAGGGCGCTGTGACGCCGGATGTTTCAGTGCTCGCATCTGAAGAACATATCCCGTGGTCCGGTCACTCGGCACGCCACGCCTATGGCGAGATTTACAATATTATTCAGGCATCAAAGACGGCGCTTGTTTTCGTCAATACGCGCAGCCAGGCGGAGATGATTTTTCAGGAGCTGTGGCGGATCAACGAGGATGGACTGGCCATCGCGCTGCATCATGGATCACTGGCAAAAGAGCAGCGCCGCAAGGTTGAAGCGGCCATGACGCGCGGCGATCTGCGAGGGGTCGTGTGTACCTCGACACTGGATCTGGGGATAGACTGGGGCGACGTGGATATGGTGGTCAGCGTTGGTGCGCCCAAGGGGGCGAGCCGTCTCCTGCAGCGTATCGGCCGTGCCAATCACAGGCTGGACGAGGCCAGCCGGGCGATCCTGGTGCCCGCCAATCGCTTCGAGGTGCTTGAATGTGTGGCGGCGCAGGACGCGGCCATCAATGGAGAGCTTGATGGACCGCCGCCGCGAACGGGCGGCATTGATGTGCTGGCGCAACATGTGCTGGGCATGGCGTGTAGCGAACCCTTTGATGCGGACGCGCTTTTTGAGGAAGTCAGGTCGGCGGCGCCGTATCAGGATCTCACCCGGGAAACCTGGGCGCGTGTGCTTGATTTTGTGGCGACCGGCGGCTATGCGCTGCGCCGCTACGATCAGTATCGCCGGATTGTGAAGAATGAAGCGGGGCTCTACCGCGCCGCCCATCCCAAGGTGGTGCAACGCTACCGCCTCAATATCGGCACCATTATTGAAGAAGCGTTGATGCGGGTGAAGCTGGTGAAGAAACGACCTGGAAAAAGCGGCAAGCCAGGCGAGCCTTCTCTTCGCGGCGGCCGGTTCCTTGGAGAGGTTGAGGAATTTTTTGTGTCCCAGCTGAAGGCGGGTGACACATTTCTTTTCTCCGGTCAGGTGCTGCGCTTTGAGGGTCTCAGTGAAACCGAGGCCTGGGTGACACGCTCATTCGATGACGATCCTCAGATCCCGTCTTTTTATGGCGGCAAGTTTCCACTGTCGACATATCTTGCCGCCAAAGTGCGTGACATATTGGCGGACCCTGAATCCTGGCAAAGCCTGCCGCCCCAGGTCGCCGAATGGCTCGGCATTCAGAAGTGGCGTTCGGTGTTGCCAAAGGCCGATGAGCTTCTGATTGAAACCTTTCCGCGTTCGGACAAGCACTATCTTGTTTGCTATCCGTTTGAGGGTCGGCTTGCGCACCAGAGCCTGGGTATGTTGCTGACGCGGCGCCTTGACCGGATGGGCGCGCATCCGCTTGGCTTTGTGGCCAGTGAATATGCGCTGGCGATCTGGGGGCTCAACGACATGTCCGGTGTCGATCTGGATGCGCTGTTTGATGAAGATATGCTGGGCGATGATATGGAGGCCTGGCTCGCCGAATCGAGCCTTCTGAAGCGCACGTTCAGGGATTGCGCCATGATCGCGGGTCTGATTGACCGGCGTTTGCCGGGGGACGAAAAGAGCGGGCGGCAAATAACAGTTTCATCAGACCTGCTCTACACCGTGCTCAAGGATCATCAGCCCGATCACATCCTGCTGGAAGCCACATGGAGCGATGCGGCCACGGGGCTGCTCGATATTGCGCGGCTGGGCGACTTGCTGAAACGGGTGAAAGGTCACCTCGCGCATAAACCTCTTGAAAGGGTGTCCCCTCTGGCGGTGCCAGTGCTGCTGGATATCGCAAAGGAGCCTGTCTATGGTGCTGCAAACGAGGCGCTCCTGAGGGAAGCCTCCCAGGATGAATTGATTGAAGAGGCGACCCGGCTTGTCTGATTACAGTTTTCATGTGGCGGGCATCCGCGTTCAGCCCGACCTTTCCGGTGCCGCCTGGTTTCCGGATTTGAAAACTCTGGCGGTTGCCGATCTTCACTTTGAAAAAGGCACCAGCTTTGTGCGCCGGGGATTGCACCTGCCGCCCTATGACACAAAGGCAACGCTTGGGCGGCTTGGGGATGTGGCAGAGAAGTTTCAGCCCGAGCGGATCATTGCCCTTGGGGACAGCTTTCACGACGGGCAAGGGCCGGCGCGGCTTGATGGTGATGATGTCGCTGCGATCCAGAGGCTGACCCGAAACACGCAGTGGATCTGGATTTTTGGCAATCATGACCCGGCCGCGACCCGGGGTATTGATGATCTTGGCGGCGTTGCGCTCGAGGAGCTGTGCCTCGGGGATCTTACCTTCCGACACGAACCGCAGGGGACGGGCGGCGAGGTCGCTGGGCATTTGCATCCTGGTGCCGCCATTCGTCAAAGGGGACGGCGCATTCGCCGCAAGTGCTTTGTGTCAGATGGAGCCTCACTGATCCTGCCGGCGTTCGGCGCCTATACCGGTTCGCTCAATGTCTGTGATCCGGCTTTCCGTGAGGTTTTTGACGGTAGCTTCCGGGCACATATCATCGGGCGAGAGGAAATCTACTCGATGGCGCAAGCAAAGCTTGTTCCCGATCGAACAGGGCCCTAGCTCCGCCTGAAGATCAGGGCGGCGGTCCAGCCGGCAAGCAGGGCCATGGCAACAGCGATGAGACCATAGACCAGCGGCATGGAGTGAGCGAGATTGTAGATCCAGCGCTCGATACCGCTCTTGGCAACAACCGGCCTGAGGGGCTGTGAGCCGACTACGATACCGTCTCGAAGCAGCAGGATCTGTGCGACATACTCCCCGACCGGAACATTGGCAGGTATTCTGAGCCGCATGTTAAAGAGGATATCGTCCTGCAATTCTACGCCGTGTTCATTGACGCCGTAGAGGCCCGCCCTTGTCTTGCGCCGGAGGAGGGCTTCGCGAAAGGTTTCAATTTCCGCCGTTGTATTATTGGCAAGAGCGGTAGCCTCGGTCAGTAGCGATAAATGTTCTGCGCCGATCTCGTTTTGGCTGCGCAACGTATCATCGGCGATTTCCGCTATGGGGCGGGTCGAAGCAACAAAATAAAAACCCGGAACATTCTGGAACGTCACACTGTCATTGTTGACCCAGATACCGGCGACACGTTCTTTTCGGCGCACGGTCACGTCTTCCGCCGGACCCTTGATGACGACAATAATATCCTCGACCGGGCCTTGCCGGGGGCGGACGGGAACCAGTGTAAGCGGGTGAGGCACAAGACTAGGTTCGGCAATTTTCTGGATCGCCCCAAAAAGCGTGATGGTGGCACCGGTAAAATTGGATGTGATGGAAATTTGATGCGCCGTCATATTGACGGTGATCCGCTCACTGGTCGACGATTGGGTCAAGAATAAAAGACCGGCGCACGCGCTGGCAAGGATACCGGAGAATTTGAGTGCCAGCCGGTTCAATGGGTGCCTCCGGAGGTAATCGAATAGAGGTCAGCGGGCATGACGACCAGATCAAATCCCATTTTTATGCAAACGGCGACAACCAGAGCCGCTAGCAGGGCGCGCAGCTGCTCGCCCTTGAGCTTGACGCCAACGATGGCACCGACCTGCGCGCCGGCAACGCCGCCTGCCAGAAGGATCAGTGCGAGAAGGATATCGACCGTCTGCGTATTGACCGAATGAAGAACGGTCACCAGAGCGGTGACAAAAACAATCTGAAAGAGGGACGTTCCGACAACGACGTTTGTTGGCATGCGCAGAAGATAGATCATGGCTGGTACCATGATGAAGCCGCCGCCGACCCCCATGATGGCGGCGAGCACGCCGACAACAAATCCGATCAACACAACGGGGATGGCGCTGATATAGAGTTTGGACTGTCGGAACCGCATTTTGAAGGGCAGGCCATGGATCCAGGTATGGCTGCCGGGTTTGCGCCTGCCTGTCTGCGCACCGCCACGGGCCTTGCGGATGGCCTGCAGACTTTCGATTAACATCAAGGAGCCAATGATGCCGAGGAAGAGGACGTAGGCCAGCGAAATCATCAGGTCGACCTGGCCAATGGCCTTGAGGCGAGAGAATATGGCGACTCCGAAAAACGAGCCGACACCGCCGCCAGCCAGCAGCACACAGCCCATTTTGAGATCGAGCGAGCGCCGGCGCCAGTGAGCGAGGGCTCCGGAGACGGACGAGGCGACGATCTGATTGGCTTCGGTGGCCACGGCGACCGCCGGAGGAATACCTATGAAGATGAGCAGAGGGGTCATCAAAAACCCGCCACCAACACCGAACATGCCGGACAGAAAACCGACAGCCGCACCCATCCCCAGAAGCAGGAGAATGTGGACAGACATTTCGGCAATCGGGAGGTAGATCTGCATCAAGTATACCGAATTCGAACAGGGTTTACTTTGTTATAGACCGAAAAATCCCGGCAAGGCGAAGGGTTTTGTCAGCTTCGTTTGCTAGTGGGTCAGTCTGACGGGCTTTTGTTCGTTTTGGCTGCGATCAAGGTCTCATACAGTCCCGGCGATATTGTGCCGGTGACGTCAAGATTGTTGGAGGCCTGGAAGGTTTTAATTGCCTTGCGTGTTGTCGGGTCCATGATGCCGTCGGAGCCTGCAAGGGCATAGCCCAGCGTCATGAGGTGCGATTGCACGACAGCCAGATCGCTACGTTGCCGGGCGTTGTTATAAGCTGCCGGTGTAATGTCAAAGAGGCCATTGGCAATCGGGTCCATTTCACGCGGGCGCCAGGTGTCAATTGCGGCTTGAGACATTTTTGTCTGGCCGGGGGTCAAGTTACTGCCAAGCCGTTCAGCCTGAGCGGCTGCCGAGCTGTCCCCCCCGGCGGCGGCAATGCGGTACCATTTCCATGCAGTAACAAGATCTTTTTCAGTGCCAAGGCCGCGTTCATGGAGAAGCGCGAGGTTATACTGGGCGTCGGAAAGACCAAGCTCGGCCGCTTCAGAAAACCAATAGGCGGATTGCGCCAGATCCTGAGTGATGACGTCACCGCGCGCATAGGCTACTGCCAGATTGTGCATGGCGCGACGATTGCCGCCGCGCGCCGCTGCTGCATACCAGTCGATCGCGACCTGGCTGTCCTGTGTGACATCAATGCCGCGCTCATGGAGTGAGCCCAGGACATATTGTGCGATGGCGAGGCCCTGGCCGGCTGCAGCCTCATACCACTTGTTAGCGGCAGCTCTGTCGACAGGCCGTCCGTCGCCATTTGCGAAGGCGCGGCCAAGTGCAAACCGTGCCTTGGCGTCGCCAGCCAGTGCGGCGTCCTCAAGACTGGCAGGCAGATTGGTCGTGGCTCCGTATTGTGTCGCATGGATGGTTTCGGGCTCGCCGCCCGGGATGATCGAGGTCTCCGGAGTGTCCGGCTGTGACGATTGTCCGGGCATCCAGGATGTAATCTGGTCGAACAGCCCTGGACGCTCGCCCGCCTTGACAAGATCAGCGCCATCACCGGAATAGACAAGAACACCCGATATTGCGATCAATCCAACAATTACGCCACTTGCTGTAAGAGCCCAGCCACGCCTTGAGGCCACGTCATTTTCAACATCGACAATCTGGCGCATGGATCCAGGTCTGCCTGCGGCCTGATTTTTCGCTGCCCATGAGGCACGGATGTTGGAGATGTTGCTGACGGCTTCCCTGAGCGCGGCGTCTGCTTCGGGGTCGTTGGCAGAGTGGGTCGGGTCGATCTCGGGGTCGCTCGCCCCGTCTATGGCTGTATCATCCAGCACAGTCTCTTCGCCGCCGCCAAAGATATCGGCAAAAGTCAGGGGTTCATTTGCGAGCGCCTCGGAATTTTCCTGATGATCTGAAATCGCCAGGTCGACTTCGGTTTCCCAGTCGGCGCTTGCTATGACTTCGATCTCTGGCTCAGGGTTTTCAGGTCTGTCCTCGAGGCTAATCCCGGAGATTTCGACGACTTCAACATCTTCCAGCGCAGGCGTGGTTTCGGGTTGCTGCTCAACTTCGGCTTCTGCTGGTCTGACCGTGATGTTGAGGGCTGCCTGATCCGGGGGTGCGGTCTGTGTGTCTTGGGGATCTGTGGTTTCCGGCCCATCGGACAGTTCTGTCTCGGACGACGCTTCAACCTCTTGTGCTGTGCGAATGAAATCGGGTTCGATGGTCACAGCCATATTGACGTTGACGTTGCGCGTGTTTTGCTGCGCCAGTGTCTTGAAGGTCACCGGATTGGTCGCAGGTGCCTCGGAAGTCTGTTCAGCGGCGGCAGCGGCGGCAGCGGGGGCTTGCGGGGTTTCTTCCTCAGGCTGCGCCTCAAGTCTTTCCATCCGGTTCAAAATAGCATCAAAAGAGGCGCGCAAGTCCTCAATGCCGGATTGCTGTGCCTGAAGGGATTTTTCGAGGATTTGAGAAAGCCCGACAATTTGCTCTTCAATCTGGGCGACAGACTCGGCGGCTTTTTCTTCATTTTCCGAAATCTGCTGACTGATGGCCCCGGTTGCGAGTCTGACGTCTTCTGCCGGGGCGGATGAGACCTTGGCGGATTTCGCCTCAAAAGCCCTGAACTGTGCTTTCAGGCCCCCGAGTTCGTCCGCAATTGAGGAAAGTTCAGCGGAGCTGCGCGTGTCACTTTTCTTTTGCTCTGCATGAACCGCAGCGACGTCCATGACCAGACTGTCAACGATCTGGCCCTGCTTGTCGGTGATGTCATAGAGTTCGGCAGCAGCTTCGACGGCAAACAGTGCCTGATTGACGCGCTCCTCGGTTTGTTTGAGCTGATCCGCAAGTTCGCCAAGGGCCTCCCCGGACTGGTCGATGCGATCGTCCTGGGCCCGAATGATCGCTTTCTGTCTTCCTGTCTGATTGTCAAAGACAACCGATATCTGACTGACAGCGGTCTCGAGCGTCTTTAGATGGTCTTTGGACAAGGCCCGCTTTTGTACGGTTTCAATCCGCGATAAGCGCGCTTCCAGCGCGCCGCCTGGACCAGCCGGCCCTCTTTCATCCAGCTCGACGAGACGTCTTGAGATGCCGCCAATCGCCGCCTCGATTGACCCCAGAAGGGCTGTGTTCTCGGCCTCCGAGGCAGCCAGACGGGCTGTAACCTCGGCCGACATCTCTTCAATAGGTCTTGTCCAGGGAAGGGCCGCGCCGGTTTCGAGCATCCAGTCATCAGGAGCGCGCATCGGGTCAGCGACCGGAGCCTCATTGACCCCCGTTTCCAGGATAATCTGATTCAGCCACTCGCCGAGGGTCATCCCGGCGCGCCGCGCTGCAGATTTTGCTGTTTCTCGCGCCTGAGGCTCGATGCCTTTGACGCTCCAGGGAGCCCCGGGCTTCATACGAATCACGACAGTCAGTTACTGATTCGTCACCATAAGCACGGGTCCATCTAGTGTAAAGAAACTGTTAACCCGCAAGATATTGAAAACTGTGGACAAATAGTAAGTAAGACTCGTTTGACGCGTCTCTGGGGTGCATCACACTTGAGCGGCAAGCTTCTTTGCAGGCGAGCGAGGCCGGTGATAGCCTCGCTGAACACGCAGTTTCAACGGGAGGTAATCAAATGCGAGTTTTGAAAATAACCGGCCTCGGACTAGCGGGTCTTGTTGTTCTCGTCATTGCGGCGGCCTATGCGCTGCCGCGCCATGTTGGCGTCGAGCGATCACTTGTTATTGCGGCTGAGCCGGATGAGATCTTTCCCTATTTGAATTCTCTGAAGAACTTCAATGTCTGGTCGCCATGGGCTGATCTGGATCCGGACACGGTTTATGTCTTTTCCGGTCCGGAATTTGGCAAGGGCGCAAAGTCCGAGTGGTCGAGTGATCATGCCATGGTCGGCAACGGCTCACAGGAGATTGTGAGGAGCGTCCCCAATGAGCTGATTCGTACACTGCTTGATTTCGGAGACGAAGGACTGGCCGAAGGGTATTTCAAACTTGTGCGAGTCGATGCTGGCACCCGGGTCGTGTGGGGCTTCGAGTCCGATATGGGGAACAGTCCTGTCGCGCGTTACGTGGGGCTGATGATGGACAGGTTGGTTGGCGCTGATTTCACCAAAGGTCTTGATCGTCTCAAGTCCGTTGTGGAAGAGGGCGAAGTTTGAACCTCGCCCTCCTGACCAAAAGCAATCAGTTAATTTAGCCCAGGTTCTTCCTGATAGGCACAAGATCCGGAAAATCCGCATCGCGCTTTTCAGCTTTGGCAGCAAAGGCTTCAGCCATTTCAGCGGGTTGGAACATGCCCGTCTGCCAGGTCGCAATATAATCCAGACCATCAGCAATCGTATGATCGCGCGCGTAGTTGATCATGACTTTTGATCCGGCGACGGCAAGCGGTGATTTGGAGGCGATCTCGCGGGCGGTTGCCATGACGGCGGCAATCATGTCCTCGTGACGGTCGTAGATCTCGTTGACGAGGCCAAGCTCTTTGGCCCGGTGGGCGGGCAGGCGGCGACCGGTATAGGCAAGTTCGCGCAGCATGCCCTGCGGCAACAGCTGACAAAGGCGCGGGAAGGTTCCGACGTCTGCGGTCATGCCGATGTTGATCTCCTGGATGCAGAAAAATCCATCCGACGTTATGTAGCGCATGTCAGCTGATGAGGCGAGATCGACAGCGCCGCCGATGCAGCCGCCCTGAATGGCCATCAGGACCGGCATGCGCGCATCATCAAGACACGAGATGGCGCGCTGCAAATGTTTCACATTGATGCGGAAGCTTTCCTTGCGCTGCTCATTGGCGCGTGGATCGGGCTTTGCCCCGCCACCAATCCCGTCATTGCCGCCAAAGACTGCAAGGTCCATACCGGAACAAAAGTGCTTGCCTTGCGACGAGACAACGATGACCCGAGCTTTGGCGTTCTCTGAAATATCCTCAATGATGTCCGGCATTTCGGTCCAGAATTCCCGGATCATGGAGTTGAACTTGTCCGGCCTTGAAAACTGGATGTGGGCGATGCCCTCTTCAATTGTGACGTTGAAACACTCGTAACCCATCAGTTTCTCCCTTTGTTTTATTTGGGTAAAACTTAGCACAGCCGCGATACGCTGACCATTTTGTTCGTCTGAGGTGCAGATTGTGCGGTTTACCCTGAAAGTATTCTAATTTGACGCGCAACCTTGTATATAGAGTCGGTCCGGTTCATTTGCGTCGATGCGCAAGGGACCTGAAAGCCCGGGGAGGGCAAAGGATTTATGGGTAATCTGTTTCAGGAACTGAAAAGGCGGAACGTCTTTCGGGTCGGGGCTGCCTATGTTGTGCTCGCCTGGTTACTGCTTCAGGTCGGCGCGGTTCTGGCGCCCATTCTTGGATTGCCGGAAGTTGTTTTGTCCTTTGTCATCTTTGCGCTCATTCTCGGGTTTCCATTGGCGCTGCTTTTTGCCTGGGCCTGGGAGCTGACGCCCGACGGATTGAAACGAGCGGCGGAAGTGGCACAGGATGCCTCCGTCGCTGCAAAGACCGGCCAGAAACTCAACCGTCTTACCACCGGGGTTCTTGTGGCAGCGGTGGTTCTGCTTCTGGCAGACAGATTTTTTCTTTCCGGAAAGAGTGACGATAGCGGGGATGGTTCCGATATAGCGTTGGGAGATCGTTCCTATGACTCCATCGCTGTGCTGCCCTTCGTCAATATGAGCGACGATGCGAGTCAGGAATTTTTCTCCGACGGCATTTCCGAGGAGCTTCTGAACCTTCTGGCCAAGACCAAGGGTCTTCGGGTTGCAGCGCGCACGTCGTCGTTTGCTTTCAAGGGCAAGAACGAGGATATCAAGGGTATTGGCGAGCAGCTTGATGTGGATACGGTTCTTGAAGGTTCGGTACGCAAGGCAGAGAAGAGGCTGCGTATCACCGCCCAGCTTATCGATGTGCAGAGCGGCTACCATCTGTGGTCGGAGACCTATGACCGGGAGCTGACGGATGTCTTTGCGGTGCAGGATGAGATTTCGGCATCAATCGTGAAGGCGCTGCAGGTGCACTTTGGTGAGGCTGGAGCACCGCTGGAAATCGCACAATCCTACAAGGCCGATGTTGAAGCCTATGAGCATTATCTTTTGGGGCGGCGCCTGATTGAGAAGCGCACGAAAGAGGATATTGAAGCAGCCCTGGAGCGGTTTACTAAATCGATTGAAATTGATCCAGGCTATGCTCCGCCCTACAGCGGCAAGGCCGATGCCTATATGCTGCTCTCTGATCGCCGCGGTGCCTATGGCGACATACCGGAAAAATACGCACAGGACCTTGCGCGACCGTTGATCGACAAGGCTCTGGCGCTCGACCCTCTCCTCGCCGAGGCTCATAATTCCAAAGCGTTTCTGCTTCACAATTCTGAAAAACTGGATGAAGCGCTTGTGTCCTTCGACCGGGCCATCGAGCTTCGCCCCAGCTACGTCATTGCCCACATGTGGCGCTCACAATTATTCGATGCCATGTCCCGCGAGAAAGAGGCAAAGCTCGCACTTGAGGAAGCCTATAGAATTGACCCGCTTTCAACGGTGATTGTCAGAAATCTGATATTCAAACGGATGGAATTTAATGACCGCGAAGGAGCAGAGCGGCTCCTGCTGAAGCTGGAGGAAATAGCGCCGGAGCGAGACGATTTCATCAGGTCCATACGAGCCTCGATGATATGGAGTACCAGAGACCTCTCGGAAGCCTGGACCAATATGCAAGAGCTTCTAGTGACATCGAACACCCAAGTGGTTCGCTTTGTGTCTGCGAGGGTTTTGGTTGATCTGAAGAATTTTGATGAGGCGCTGAATATTACTCCCGAGAGCGGTAAAGCGCTCATCCATTTGAGCATGCGGGATCCCGAAGGAGCCTTGACGGCCTGGGAGGCGCGCGATGAGAGCTTCCGCGAAAGCAAGGATGGTCTGACCCAACTCTCCTACATTCATATGGAGGCGCGGGAGTTTGACAAGGCTCTCGGGGCGCTGGAGGCTGCGAAACTTGATCTCACTCTCGCCGGTGAGCTCTTTTGGGGCTCTCCAAACTTTCTTGATGCCCCCGGCTATGTCTACCTCATGCAAAGACTGGGTCTGCAGGACGAGGCGGAACGCGTCCTGACGTTGCTCGATCAATATATCAAAAACCTTCTTGATAATGGGCTGGAACACAATGCTCACATTGCTATGGCCCTCACCGCAGCCCTGCGCGGCGATGCAGAAGGGGCTCTTGAGGCACTGCTCGGCGCAGAAGCGGAGAACCAGACTCTGTGGCACATGCGTGATGGCTTTTTCTTCGAAGACCTGAAAGACCGTCCAGAATTCGTCGCGCTGTTCGATCGTGCCGATGCGCGAGTGAACAGGGAACGCGCCGAGCTTGGCTGGGATCCGGTGGAGTAGCTCAGGTGTTAGATGAAAACGCGTTTGGCCTTCGCAGTCTCAGCCCGGATGAGATTGAGCTCTACCTTCAACGAATCGGATGTGGTCATGCGGGCGAGACCGACCTCCAGGCTCTTGAGGCTCTTCACTTTGCCCATATCCATTCCATCGTCTTTGAAAATTTCGATATTCATCTGGGCCGTCCCATCGAGATTGATATTCCGAAAATCTTCGACAAGATTATCAGGCGTGGGCGGGGTGGGTTTTGCTATGAACTGAATACGCTTTTTGCCTCGCTGCTTTATTCGCTCGGCTATGACGTGACGGTTCATGCGGCGCGAGTGGTCGCCGCCGGGTCGCGGTGGATACCGTTCGGGCATCTGTGCCTCAATGTCGAATGCGAAGGCCGCTGGCTTGTTGATGTCGGCTTCGGCAATTCGTTTCAAAGGCCATTGCGGATTGGCAAGGAGGGTATCCAGAGTGATGAGGGCGGTGATCATACTCTTGAAAAGGTCGAGGAAGGCTGGTTTCTCAGCTCACGGATACTTTCTGATTCTTTCGATCCGGAATATCGCTTTGACCTGACGCCACGGCACTTTGACGAGTTCAAATCGCGCTGCCACTGGACGCAAACCGATCACACATCAGGCTTTACTAGAAATATCATGGCAACACGACCTGTCGCTGAAGGCCGGCGAACGGTGCTCGGATTTACACTGCGGGAGTTTGTGGGTGGCGAGAGTAGCGAGCGCCCGATTACGGCAGAAGAAAGGTCGCGCCTGTTCATCGATGACTTTGGCTTGCCGCGCGAAGATGTTGAAGCCCTTCCGGCAGCCATCAGGGCGGATCGATTTCCTGACGAGGTCGACCCTGTTGCTTTTGGGGGGGCCGCCGAGTGAACGGGATCCGTCAATCTAACACCGGCCCCGATTAATCCTCCAGGGCAAACGCGACCAGCGTATCTGACATGTCGACAGGCATGCGGCCAAATCCGCCGGATGCGATGACGATATATTGCCGCTCCTGGCCGTCGGGCCCTCTTGCCGTGTAAGACATGGCGCCCGCAACGGCCGGGGCCGGAAGGCGATGCTTCCAGATTTCCTCGCCGGTTTCATTGTCGAAGGCTCTGATGTAGTTGTCCATGGCAGCGCCAATGAAGGTGAGGCCACCCTTTGTTGTCAGGGGACCGCCGAGATTGGGCGTGCCGGTTTTCAGCGCGAGAGGGACAGGTGCAAGATCCCGGGTCGTCCCGAGCGTTGACTGCCAGAGCTGCTCGCCGGTTTTCAGATTAATACCTGTCACCATGCCCCATGGTGTCGGGTTGCAGGGGATGCCGATGGGCGAGCCAACCATTTCACGCCAGACACCATAATCGGTACCGCGTTGCGGGCCAATCTCATGTCCGTAGTTGGCCTTCTTCACCGCTTCGAAATCTGCACGAGGAATGAGGCGTACCTTCCAGGCCAGGTTGGAGGAATTGACGACGAGGAGCTGGCGCTCCGGGTCGATCGAGACGCCGCCCCAGTTGATGCCGCCGGCATTGCCGGTGAACATCAGGGTCCAGTCTGTCGATGGCGGAGTGAAGATGCCGTCATAGCGCAGGCTCTCAAGCTCCTTGCGGCATTTGCCTCTGTCCCAGAATGTGAGGCCGAAGGGTTTCTTCGGATCAAGCCGGGTGCCTGACACCGGTTTTGGCAGGACCGGCCAGGGCTGGGTCGGGGACAGGCCCAGCGCGACGTCGGTTTCCTGTGGCGCGGGGCGCTCCTGGACCGGGAACAGCGGCTCGCCGGTGCGGCGGTCGAGGATAAAAATGAAACCCATCTTGGTGGCCTGGGCCAGGGCAGGAATTTGTTTGCCGTCCCGCTCCAGGGTGAAGAAAGAAGGCTGCGCCGGAGTGTCAAAGTCCCAGAAGTCGTTATGAACGAACTGGTAGTGCCAGACGATATTGCCGGTGTCCTTGTCGAGGGCGACAAGGGAGGAGCCGTAATAGTCCATATCGGGAACGCCGGTGCGGAAATAGTCCGGTGACGGATTTCCCGTCGGGGCGAAGATGAGGCCCAGTTCCTCATCAGTTGCCATGGGGGCCCAGACATTGGGGGAGGCCAGCGCATAACCGGCGGCGCTTTGCCCGTGAACCTCATAGTCGTAGTCGGGCGGGGCCATATCCTGGGCCCATTCGAGTTTGCCGGTGACGGCGTTGTAGGCGCGTACCACACCGCTTGGCACCTGCGTCCCGCCATGGTCGCCAATAGCGCCGCCAACGATCACCTTGTCGGCGATAACGGCTGGCGGCGAGGTGTGGGAATATTCGCCCGGATAACGG
This sequence comes from Alphaproteobacteria bacterium, assembly GCA_030614785.1. Taxonomy (GTDB): domain Bacteria; phylum Pseudomonadota; class Alphaproteobacteria; order M2410; family M2410; genus JAUWTJ01. The sequence continues at coordinate 22,641 of JAUWTJ010000054.1, forward strand.
ATCGTGCCGACGCCGGATGACAGATCCACCTCTCCATTGGTGCCGAAGTCCTGGCATCGCTCGCCAGTCAGGGCGTCAAGGGCAATGAGCCTTGTGTCGAGGGTGGAGGTAAAGATGCGCTTGCTGCATATGCCACCAGCGGTCTCGTCCGCGTCTTCCCAGTGACTGACGCCGCGACAGACCATCTGATTGGAATAGTTACCTTTCAGATTGATCTTCGGGTCAAAGGACCAGGTCTCGTTGCCGGTCGCCGGGTCGAGGGCTGTGACCTTGTTGAATGGCGAACAAAGATAGAGCATGCCGTCGACCAGCAGGGGCGTGGCTTCAAAGGCGCTGGTGCTGCCATAGTCAGGACGGCCCGTAGAGATATCGCCGGTGTGGTAGGTCCAGATTGGCTTCAGGGCGGCGACATTTGCCGGAGTAATCTGGTCGGCAGCGGAATATTTACGCCCACCCTCGCCGCTATAGCCAGGCCATGCGGAGGCTTGCCGCGCTGTCGCTTCGCCCGAAGGATTACCCGGATCTTTCCAGCCGTCACAGGACAGTAGTCCCAATGTAATAGTCACTATAAGGAGTGATCTGATAGGGTGCGATGTGGTTTTCATGGTCTATCCTCATCTCTCAGGAGTGATGACAGTGTGATTTTGACAATAGCATCTCGCGCCCTGTCTTCATCGTAGGGGGCCCCGCCATCACGGGCCTTCCAGGCTGCCCATGCCAGTATTTCGATCAGATAACGTGTGGTCCAGACCGGGTCGATGTCCTGCCGAAAGAGACCTGCCTTTTGTCGTCGCAGAACCCAGCGCATCCACGGATCGAAAACAAGATCCCTGCGTGCCTCAAGATAAGCGGTGGCGACGTCCGGATAATCGAGTTGAGATGCCTCGATCATGTCCAGGACCGGGTGGTAATCGGAGAAGAAACGAAAAAAGGCCGTCACGATGAGCGTGACTTCCTCGGCCGGGTTTTCCACGCTCTGGCGTCTGTTGGCCTGGTCGAGGGTGGATCCTTCGGCGATCTCCTGCGACCGACGTTTAATCACCTCGACGGCAGCCGGTGTTGGAAAGCCAAGGGGAAGCGTCTCGCTGTCCGGCAGTATTTGCGTGAAGCCGGCGACGATGGCGTGCTCGAAAAGTGCCTCCTTGCTGTCCACGTAGTTGTAAAGAGTGCCGGTCGAACAGTTCATTTCTGCAGCGACGTCTGACATTTGCGTGCGCTTGAAACCTTTTCGGCGGAAGACGGCCGTTCCGGCCGCGAAAAGATCGGCAATGCGCTGCTTCGAATTTCTTGTTCTGGCCATGTGACATCAATAAATGAATGAACGGTTCAGTCAAGTGACGGTGATCACGAACAGCGTGGCGTATTTAGAGGGGTCTTTGTCATTTTCGCCATCTCCTATCCAGGCTAGTCTGAACGCCATGAAAATTGGACAAGACCAAACACGCAAGATCCTGATGATCGGCTATGAGGATGCTCAAATCCTCGACATTGCCGGTCCGCTTGAGATGTTTGCCGCTGCCAATGTGCTGGCAAGGCGGCAGGGCGATGACGGCCCGCCGCCCTATGACATTACTCTGATTGCCGAAGAGAAGGGGCCTTTCAGAACTACCGGCGGTCTTTGTCTGGTGGCCGAGGGCAGTTACGCCGAGACATTCAAACCGGTTGATACACTGATCGTTTCCGGCGGCGACGGCACGGTAAATGTTCTGAAAGACAAGACGCTTTTGTCCTCGATAAAACGTCATGCGAAGGCTGCGCGCCGTGTGGTTTCGATTTGCTCCGGCGCCTTTTTGCTGGCCGAAGCGGGATTGCTCGACGGGCGGCGCGCGACGACGCATTGGGCCGCGGCGGACTATTTCCGCAAGCTCTATCCTCATATCGATCTGGAGGAGGATGCGATCTATGTCCGCGATGGCAATGTGTGGACCTCGGCGGGGGTGACCGCGGGCATGGATCTGGCGCTGGCGCTCATTGCCGATGATCTGGGGTCGGATATTGCAATGGACGTGGCGCGCAAGAATGTGATTTTCATGATGCGCCCGGGCGGCCAGAGTCAGTTTTCCACCCACCTGATTGCGGCCTCTGGCGGCGGTGCTGTTGGCAAGGCCATGATTTTCGTGGCCGAGCATCTGGCTGAGGATTGCAGCGTGCCGCGCCTTTGCGAGGTTGCCGCCATGTCGGAACGCACGTTCCTGAGGCGGTTTCGCGACGCTACAAATATGACACCGGCGAAGTTTGTTGAAGCTATCCGCATTGAGGCGGCACGACAGCGTCTTGAAGTAACCAGGTCTCCGGTTGATGTCATCGCCAGTGAATGCGGCTTTGGATCGGGCGAGCGTATGCGCCGCACGTTTCAAAGGCATCTGGGCGTTGCGCCTGGATACTATCGTGAGAGATTTCAAATAGCTGGAACGCAGGAGTAAATACTATGAAATTTGGTGTGTTGATTTTTCCCGATGCGGAAGAACTTGATTTTGTCGGGCCCTGGGAGGTCTTTACGGTTTCTGCCATGGTGCGCAACAATGGCAAGCTTCCGGAGGGCGAAGTTTTTATGATTGCCGAGACGGCCGAGCCGGTGCGCTGTGCCAAGGGCATGCGCGTTCTACCGGATTATTCAATCGACAATGCCCCGGACTTTGATGTGTTGCTGGTGCCTGGCGGCCAGGGGACGCGGGTGGAAGTTGAAAACAAACACCTTATGGCATGGATTGCGGAGCGCGCGCCCGACCTGACCTGGGTGACCAGCGTGTGCACGGGAGCCTATCTGCTCGCAGAAGCGGGTCCTGCTGTGGGAAAAAGAGTGACAACCCATTGGGGATTTGTTGAAGGTCTGCGTCAGCATGGCAAGGCTGCCGAAGTGCTTGATGACCAGCGGTTTGTGATTGACGGCAATGTGGTCACCGCAGCAGGGGTTTCGGCCGGTTTCACGGCTTGCCGCGCTGGCGTCATCTGGCTAGTCTCCATCTCAAACAACAACAATATGGAGGACGCCATGGGACGACTGGATGGAAAGAATATAATTGTCACAGGAGCCGCAAGCGGGATCGGGCGGGCGAGTGCACTCAGGTTTGCTGCTGAAGGCGCGAAAGTGGCGATTGCTGATATGGCCGAAGAGGGGCTTGCCGAGACGCTTGGCCTGATTGAAAAGGATGGCGGGACGGCGTTCTCGCAGATCACCGATGCCGGCGATGAAGAGAGCGTCAAGGCGTTGATCGGCAAGACGGTGGAATCCTGGGGTAGCCTCGACGGGCTCTATGCCAATGCCGGGATCTCGGGTGGCCCGGCGCCACTCACCGAGACGACAGTGGAGATGTTTCAGGAAGTGCTGCGCGTCAATCTCATCGGGCCGTTCCTTGCGATCAAACACGGGGCCCCGATCATGGCGAAACAGGGCAAGGGCGCGATTGTCTGCACCGCCTCGGTTGCCGGTCTTCGGGCAGGCGCCGGCGGTACCGCCTACAGCGCTTCCAAGGCGGGCGTTATCAATCTTGTCGCTCATTCGGCATGGCAGCTTTCCAATACCGGTGTGCGCGTCAACGGGATTTGCCCGGGCCTGATCGAGACCGGTATGACGAAGCCGGTGTTTGACTTTGCCCGTGCGAAAGGCTCGGAAGGCAAGATCGGCCAGCTCAATCCGCTGCGCCGCTATGGCCACCCGGACGAGATCGCGGGCGCGGCACTCTTTCTTATGAGTGATGACGCATCCTACGTTAATGGCCAGGTCATTCCGGTTTGTGGCTGGCTTTCTGCATCGCTGCCCGTTGTTCCCCCGAAGATCGCGTGAGGACGCCTTTATGACAAGAGAGCTTTGTTACCGGGGTGCGGTCAACACCTGGGAATGCGATGAAATGGGCCATATGAACGTAAAGTTCTATCTCGGCAAGGCGCATCAGGGGCTGGTCAATGTCGGTGCCCTGCTCGGGCTCGGCCCGCAGGCTCTGGACGCCATGGGCGCCGAGCTTGTGCTGGAGGCGCAGCACATCCGGTTTTTACGTGAGATGCGCGCCGGGGCGGACCTGTCGATTGAGGCGGGGGTTGTCGAGATTTCCGGGGGGGTGCTCACAATATTTCAGGAGGCCCTGCCGCTTGCCGCGTCGCATGTCTCTGCGACTCTGGTGACAAAGATCGCCTTGCGGGATATTAAATCCGGAGCGGTGATTTCGTTTTCCGATGATGTTTTGGCGCGTGCGGGGGAACTGGCGACAGATATTCCGGACTACGGAACCTCGCGTACGCTTTCGTTTAATGATCCGGTGTTTGGCGTGAGCGAAGCAGATGCTATCCAATCGGGGCATCTTCCTGTTTCCATCGCTGCGGTTAGATCGGATCAGGTGGACAAAGGTCGCCGTCTTTATCCTGATCAATATATCGGACATATTTCTGATGGCATTGGTATGCTGTTTGGTCTGATGACCAAAGGTCTTGAAGATGAAATTTATGAGCGGTCGGAAACGATTGGCGGCGCCGCCCTTGAGTATCGCTTTGATTTTCTGAAACAGCCTCGTCTCGGGGATACGATCAAGGTTCTGTCCGCACCGAAGCAGATCATGGACAAGGTCTATGTGTTGAACCACGTTATTGTCGATGGCGAGACGGGCGAGCCCTTCGCCAGGGCGAACTCGGTTCATATTGCCTTTGACCTCGTTACACGAAAGTCTGTTCCGGTCCCTGACCTACTCAGGCGCGGACTTGAAGCCCACTTGATCCGCACGACTTGAGGTGTTTCATTGGTCTACGGATTATATCCACGCTTGAAGTGTGGCCAAAATTAGGACATAATCCCCCTGTAGTTTTGATTGCATGAGAACTCGGTGTGTTTACCCGGAAAAACAACGGGTTATGCGCGACGAGGGCGCTCCGGATG
>JAUWTJ010000123.1 GCA_030614785.1 Alphaproteobacteria bacterium
AGCAAGTTTTCTCATCATCTTTTTCCACCTTTTTTTAAATCGTTTTCATTTTTTCATTCATTTAAAAAGAGATGACAGAAAAAGTTACAAAACACGCTTTACTTAATAACTATCAGGTATAGAGTTACCTGTCAACTCGCAAAATTACCTGTTATGGAACTGCCTTGGATGCCTTGGGGATGGCTGTTTCCGGCTACCTCAACAGCTCCTGTGGATAAGCGTCTTCCAGCAGGAGTCGGTTGAGCCGTGCCAGATCTTCTCCCTGTGGATTGTGGTCAAGCAAATCCTGTGTTTCCTGGCGTAGCTTGATTTCACTGAATCTATCTACAGCATAGGTCGAAGGGCCTTGAATAATCGCGTTGAGATCCTGCACCAAAGCCTCCCGCACTTCCCTGTCTGCATCGCTGCTGTAATTTGAAAGAAGGTTTCGTGTCTTGCCAGAAAGCCGGCCCCATATATAATCAGCGACCTGATTCGGTTCCTTGAGCTTTGCCGCCAAGGAGGGAAGATCGACAAAATCATCCGCTGAAAACGTCGAATAACCTCTTTCCGGTTGCCATGCAGCTGAAACACTGGGCGGCTCATAGTCGGGAGAGCCCTTCGGCGGGTAGTCGAGGGTGTCTTTGAGCCGTTCGCGCTCCCCGTCCTCAAACTCAGGAAAGGGAAGCTTGCCGCGGGTCCGCCATTGCTCAACTTGTGATTTCACCTCGCTCCCTCGCTCGGCATCCAGGCCCTTGTCCCGCAAAAGGTACGCTGTCTGAGAAGGGAACGCGAAGCCGCTCCCGGCCTCGTTGATGATGTCCTCCATGCGCAGGAAAATATCCTCCTGAATGGCGAGGAAAGTGTCCTGGTCTTGACAACGCAGGTAAGCAAAGATCTCCACATCCTTGGAGTAAGCGCCATAGCCAACGAAGCGGACGCGCGCCGGATCAGGGGTTACCTTTGGATGGCCTAATAGCAACGCTCGCAGCTTGGAAAGGATGTAACGCATCTGCTCCGCCGTCGTCTCATAGCGAAGCTGCAGGGTGGTCCTCAGCAGTCGCTGGTCGCGCATCGCGTAGTTATCCAGCTTCATTTCCGAGAACTCAGCATTTGGTACGGTGACGATAGTCCGCTCTAGCGAGCGGATGCGTGTCGAAATCAAACCGATGTGCTCAACGGTGCCGATCTGTTCGCCATAGCGGCAAAAGTCGCCGGGCTTGACCGGCTTGTTGGCGAAGAGGATCAGACTGCCTATGAAATTCGCGAACGTCTTCTGCGCAGCCAGGGCTATCGCCAGGCCGCTGACACCGAGGCCGGCCAGAAGAGGCAACAAGTCTGCACCCAGATCCCTGACGGATACGATAAAGATCCAGCCGCCGATCACAAAGGCAACAATGCGCACGGTGATCCTCAACAAACTGGCATCAAGGCTTCTCTCCCGCATTTTTGGTGAGGCGATCACTGTTTCCGCAATGGCCTTGCAGAGCCTGGTAACCGCCCAGATCACCATGATGATGACGATGGCTCTGCTACCCGTCGTGACGATGGTTCGCACCTTGCCGGTGATATTAAGGTCTCTGTTAATGAAGTAGTCCAGCGCAATGACGATGACCATGATGAGGGTGGGTGCTAAAATCATTAGCCAACCATCCAGCGGCGAATTCAGTCGTCCCGCCAGAAGCTTGAGAACGCGTAAAATAACATAGGCAGCCAAGACAACTGCCAGCACACAGAAGAGGAGGGCAATCCACTGCCAAACCGTCAGTCCACCGTGCACCACCTTAAACCAAACCGGAAGAAGGTCGACTAATCTGCCCAGGAAGCTTGCCCGCGGCACTAAGTAACCAGGGTTTGTAATAACAAATTTGTAGAAGCCTTCTGACATCTCAGACCATGTATACTTGCTGACCTGGATCCTGGTGACCGCTGCGCGATAGGGGAGTTGGCGAACTCTCTTGTAGTAATCGCTGATTTGGCTAACGGTGCTGGCGCTGAACAGAAATTCACCTTGCCGATCTCCTTCCATGATTTCCACGATCTCGATCTCAGTGTTTGGATAACGCCAGCGAAACGGTTGGGCAGCTCGCAAAGACGACTGGCTCTCCTGTTGCTGGGAAGCCCCCACCATTACGGCACCGGGAACGGCTTCCAGAATTGGAAGCAGCGTCCGGTCGAGTACTTCCTTCAACTTGAGGGCGGCTTCGATGCCGATAGCCTTGCGGAGTGCTCCGGGAACACGGCTCAGATCGAGAGCAGCCGTGGCGCGCTGCAGGAGGTTGTGGGCCGTCCTCTCGATCTCGAGGGCCTGTTTCCTCGTCATCGTCGTCGGCTTAGCCTTCAGTGCGATGTCGGCTTCCATGACGAGAGCATAGGCGCGGTTCATGTTGTGTAGAAAGGCCCTCAGGGTAGCTCGCGGGCTGGAAGTATTGACCCTCCTCAAGTGGATCCGCAACTGCTTCTCAAGAGCAAGGAGTGTGCGGTCGGAGCTGGTATAGGCCTCATAGATGCCTGGCGTCGAGGCTACCGGCTTGTACGGCAAGTCCTTCGCGACCATGTAAGTTCTGTAAAGCCGCTCCACGGTTGCGGCCGAAAACAGGAACTCCCCCTCCCGTGGACCGTTTTCGATTCGTGCGATCGTTATCATAGTGTTGGGAATGGTCCACTGCGTGACACGGCCATCCACAGTCTCATCATCGCCCGGGATCTCGTTGTCGGGCGGCACCTCGATGCGGTCGAGGATCTCCTTCAGCAATATGGCGCGCTCGGTCTGTATCGACCATGAGCCGCTGTCCGGAGTCGTACTGAAGTCGAGCATCATTATGGCACTCAGCCAGGCTCTATCAATCCATAGGTCCAAGTCGTCCCGGCGCCAGGCACCGAATGCCTCATCCATATTCGTGAGGAAGCTGCGCAGCGTGTCCCGTGGGCTCGAGATGTCTGGTGGCCGCAATGGATGGGTGTCAAAGGCGGGGTCCTCATCCTGTGCACCAGCTACGGGTGCCGACAGTGCAAGAACCAGAAAAAAAAGTGATATAAGCATGAAGACCCGGGAGAGCCCTGTCATCGGTTTTTCAATGATTTTTTTCATGTCTTCTGCTTCCTTCATGTTTACTGAAGGTTTCTTTTTTTCACTTCGACATTCATTATTTGAAATTCGATATTCGTCTTTTCTCCATTACTCCATTTCTCCTTCCCAACACTCCATCAGTAATTTTTTAATTGAGACCACTAACTACTTCTGACAGAACCTGTCCACTTGCACCCGAAGGCGGCTTGGAGCCGGTAATGGCAGAAAGCGTCGTCGCCACATCTACCGTATGGACTTCACGATGAATATGCTGTGATTTCAGACCCGCACCGGCAAAGATAATCGGCACATATGTGTCGTAACGCCAGGGAGAACCGTGTGTAGCCGCGACATGCAGCCCGTCGAAATCAGCGATGAACCATTGCGGCTTAAAGACCACAAAAATATCGCCCGACCGCCCGGGATTGTGATTATTCAAAACAGACCGCATCAACGGTGTGTCCGGAATGCGCCCCTGCATCAGCGCCGTACTTGAAACTGCAAGTGCGACGCCCTTGAACTTCATCATTTCTTCCGCTACTGCGCTCTCGACAGCGGCCTGATCTAGACCGCGTTCGCGGATCAGGTCCCGGTTCAGGTAAACATAGGGAGGAAAAAATTTCTGAATAAGTTCCTTGCCGATACCGAATTTTTTCTTGATGTTCTCAATCCCGGCCCGCTTGTCCCAGGACCCGGTATCCACATAGTCAGACTCAAAACCGTACTGCCTGAGTAATGCCGGCACTTCCGGGCTGCCATGGTCTGCCGACAGCACAACGAGTGTATTCTTCAGGCCGATCTTCTTATCCACGAAAGACAGCAGCTCTGCCAGCGTGCGGTCGAGCTGCAGCAGGTTGTCCTCAGCCTCCAGGCTCGACGGACCGAAAACATGCCCGACATAATCGGTAGCCGAGAAACTGATGGATAGATAGTCCGTGACCTCATCCCTGCCAATCTCTTCATTTTCGATCAACTGCTTTGCGAAAGAGAGCGTCAGTTCATCCCCGGCCGGGCTGAATGTCAGAAGCGTTGTGAAGTACTTGCCGTCTCCCGGCCCGTACGGGTGCGGGAATACCCTTCCAAAACTACCGAACTCCAACTCCCACGGCTGGTCATCTTTGTCGCCAAAGAGGTAGTCAGAAGGCTCAAGCAGCAGTTCCCAGCTCTTGTCCGCATAGCGCTGTGCCGGTCTGGCCGCGTTAAAAGCCGTTACCCACTTCGGATATTGATCGTAATAGAAACGGCTGGTCACGAACTCGCCCGATGCCTTGGAGAACCAGAACGCCTTGCCTGCGTGGCCGGCCATGGAAACCGCACCGCGGTCTTTTACAGAGACAGCGAAAACCCTGGCGCGGCCGGCGGTGTGAATCGCCAGTTCATCGCTGAAGGTTGATACCAGGATGGTTGCAGGCGAGCGTCCGTCAGTGCTGGCTACTTTCTGAGTGGCATCGACCTCTATGGCTTGATCCACATCAGCGCCGACGCTGAGCAGCGGGTAGCGCGCATCCTCGATATTATAGGTCATCCGCCCGGAGGCGCGGTCGAACCACACGTTGCCGACAAGTCCATGCACGGATGGATGCGCACCTGTCGCCAGGGTCGCATGACCGACAATGGTCTCGGTGTTGGAGTGGGCGTGATGTGCGTTTTCGTATACAACGCCATTTTCCAGCAGATACCGGAAGCCACCTGTGTCCATCTTGGCCAGGTAGCGCCGCGGCAAGTCGCCGCGCAGTTGGTCCACAGTAATCTGCAGCACTAATCGGGGCGTTGGTGACACCCCGGCTGCA
>JAUWTJ010000030.1 GCA_030614785.1 Alphaproteobacteria bacterium
CTCAATGCGTTCAAGTTGATCGGGCGTCAGATAGAACAGGTCATTCATCAGAAAAGAATCCTTTTCCTCAATGAATCACAGCAAGAACCCCTTGGGAATCCCAAAATTTAATAGGTCCTGAGCCTAGGTCTTCAGAGTGATTATGGACCGGTTGAACAACTTGGTCGTCTTGAAAAAAGGTACCAGTCGATAATTCGTGAACCGTTGAATGAAAATGACAAAAAGCTGGCAATCGATATATGGCTGCACCTCAATTATATATCGCCCTATAAGCCCACCTTGTATTTGACTGCGACCAGAGAGGCTGCGTTGAAAGAGCGGGAACGACCATTTGTTGCCAAATGGGACCCACGCCTATCCGAAGAGCTCTCCCGTCATCTGGATTTGATCCCTCGGCCGACTCACCATGAAATTGCCAGAAGCGCGCTGGCGGCTCTTGCAATCGGCGATCATCGCGAAGCGAAGCCAATCTTTGACCAATTGACAGATCAGCCGCTACCAAACTCACACGAAGTTGGCTACTCAGTGCGGTTTTTTGCCAAGCATGATGAGTATGCAAGAGCATTTGATATTGCCGAGAAACATGCTCTCAGGATTCTGACATCAGGGACCTACAGAGAGGTAAGCGAATTTACTGACAACATAATTGAGCTGCGGCACCCGGACGGGAACCATCAGGACCAACGTTGGATGTCTGATGAATATGTTCGGGCGCGGTGGCCTGAGTTTATCCATGCCATCGACCTCTTGATGGTTGATCGCTTTGGACCGGGACATGGCAGATTCCTCAGTGCCGAGCTCGAAAGTATTCGACCAAGGGACTATCGAACTCGTCCAGACGTGACGACGAGCCTGGCAAGGGCTTACGACAAAGATGTTGTAAAGTGGGCGATGGCTGAGATTGATATGTTTCTGAATTCTGATAGTGATCTGGATGATGACTTGTTGGATTTGCCAACAGACATCCTTCTCATTAGATACTCGCGTCACAACAAGGAGATTTTTGAATCAGTTGATCGCCTTTTTTGTGCCGACAAAAGATCAAGATACAAGATCATTGCAAGAACCGGGCTTTTCCCATCTCATAGAACGGAGGACCTATTGTTTCGCATCGCACAGTATGATGGGCTGGAAGGGTATGAGCCAATGTATGTCAGGCAAACCATTGCGATGTTTGTCGGATATAACAGGGAGAAATTCCTGAAGAATCAGAGATCCTGGGTTGGAGGCGACGCAGAAGATCTCCTGGTATCATTTGTAAGGGGTGAGCGGATTCAGATTGACGAGCGTGACAAGGAAGATCGCGGGCCCATCGTTTGCAAGTGAGGCGAAATCTCACGCCACCTGCCTGAGCGCCTCTCCGAGCACCATCGCCCCCGCCAGCGCCACATTTAAACTTCGCGCACCCTCCGCCATCGGGATCAGGACCCTGGCGTCGGCGCGGGTGTGGACCTCGTCGGGTACACCGGCTGACTCGCGGCCGAGCAGGAGCGTGTCATCCGAGGCGAAGCTGAAGCCGGTATAGGGCTCGGCGGCTTTGGTGGAGAGCAGGATGATGCGTGCCGAACCCCGGGTTTCGAGAAATGTTGCCCATGAATCATGGCGGTGAATGGTCGCACGTTCGAGGTAATCCATGCCCGCGCGCTTCAGGCTCTTGTCCGAAAATGAGAATCCGCAGGGCTCAATGATATCGACGGGTACGCCCATGCAGGCACCGAGGCGAATCAAAGTGCCTGTGTTCTGCGGAATATCGGGCTCAAAGAGGGCAAGGCGCAGGGGCAAGGCTCAATGTCTCCTGTTGAATGTGCAAGCCAGGTGCAGCTTTGAACGTGTTTCGCAGTGCAGGCCGCAGAAGGGCTGGACATTTGCGCACCTTGTGTGCAAAACACGCTGATACGTCTCCTATCTTTCCGATCCAGTCAAGTTCGACAGTGTGATGGTCCGGGGTGACGTGACATGAGTTCCATCTGTATTTCGTGCCCCGGTTCGTATTGTCGCCGAGGCCGAGCTTAAAATAAAATAACAAAAAGAGGATTCCCGGTGGCAGAGACACACGCTCACGCAACTGAGGCAGGCGACGACACAACCAGGCGCGACATTCTATATATCGGCACAGCGACGTTTGCTGCGGTCGGGCTTGCGCGCGGTGTCGTTTGGCCGCTCATCCATCAAATGAACCCGGCAGAGAACGTGAAGGCGCTGGCGTCTATCGAAGTCGATATCAGCCAAATTCCCGTGGGCCAGCAGATCAAGATTTTGTGGCAGGGCAAGGCGGTTTTTGTTCGGCACAGAACCGCAAACGATATTGCAAAGGCTCGGGCCGATGACACTGCAGCGGATTTGAAAGATACATCGAACCGACCCACTGATGCAGAACGGGTCGTGGATGACAAGGGGACTTCGCGTCCTGAAATTCTTGTTCTCCTCGGGGTTTGTACGCATCTTGGCTGTGTGCCACTTGCTGATCGCGGGGACTATGACGGCTGGTTCTGCCCCTGTCATGGGTCGCACTATGATACTGCAGGGCGCATCCGCAAGGGGCCGGCTCCGGCGAACCTTGTCATTCCTCCATATGAATTCATCGAAGAATTCAAAATCAAGATCGGCTAGGGGCGGAAAGTTTTATGGCACACCAAAGCAATTACAATCCGTCAAACGGATTTACTAAATGGATGGACGAGCGCTTGCCAATTATACGGCTGGGCTACGACAGTTTTGTTGAATTTCCGAACCCGAGGAACCTGAATTACTGGTGGACCTTCGGCGCCGTTCTGGCCGTTGCCCTTATCTGGCAAATCGTGACCGGCATTGTTCTGGCGATGCACTATACGCCAACCGTGGAAGGCGCCTATGCCTCGATTGAGCACATCATGCGCGATGTGAATTATGGCTGGTTCCTGCGCTACGGTCACGCCAATGGCGGCGCGATGTTCTTTCTTGCGGTTTATATTCATATGTTCCGCGGTCTCTACTATGGCTCCTACAAGGCGCCGCGCGAAGTCCTCTGGATTCTCGGCATGCTGATTTACTTCCTGATGATGGCGACCGGATTTTTGGGCTATGTTTTGCCATGGGGTCAAATGAGCTTTTGGGCCGCAACGGTTATCACCAACTTCTTTGACGCCATCCCCTGGGTTGGTGGTTCAATCAAGACCTTGCTGCTTGGTGGACCGGCGGTTGCCGAACCAACGCTCAACCGGTTCTACTCGCTGCATTACCTGCTGCCGTTTATCATCGTCGGCGTGGTCATCCTGCATATCTGGGCATTGCATATTCCTGGCAGTGCAAATCCGACCGGTATTGAAAAGAAGGGCCCACAGGACACGCTGCCGTTCCATCCCTACTTTACGGTCAAGGATCTCTTCGCTGTTGCGGTCTTTGCGACGTTTTTTGCCTGGTTCCTTTATTTTCAGCCGAATGCGATGGGACATCCGGACAACTACATCGAAGCCAATCCGCTCCAGACGCCGCCGCATATTGTGCCTGAATGGTACTACCTTCCGTTCTACGCGATCCTGCGCTCGATCACCTTCGACATCTTTTTCCTCAAGGCCCAGCTCCTGGGTGTGATTGCGATGTTTGGATCGATCGTTATCCTCTTCTTCCTGCCCTGGCTGGACAGAAGCAAGGTGCGTTCGATGCGCTATCGTCCGGTGATGCGGTTCTTCTTCATCCTGTTCGTCCTGGATTGTTTCATCCTGGGCTGGGTTGGAGCGAATTCTCCGGACGTGACGGTCCTTGGTATTGAAGCCAAGAATATCGGGCTGTTTAGCACCTTTTACTACTTCGCCTTCTTCATGATCATCATGCCGGTGGTTGGGATGATGGAAACGCCAAAGCCGCTGCCGGAAGGTATTCATGAAAGCGTTCTTGCCCGGAGTGGCAAGGGGGCGAGCAAACACGCCGATGGCGACGCGTGAGGGGCAGAGAGAAAGACATGAAAATGAAAAAAGCAAAAATTCTCACTGCACTTGGCCTTGTGGGCTCTCTTGCTCTGGGCACAGGGTCTGCTCTGGCGTCAGGCGGCGAGGTGCATTTGAAGCACGAACACTGGTCGTTTGACGGCTATACGGGCTCCTATGACCAGGCGGCACTGCGCCGCGGGCTCCAGGTCTACCGGGATGTCTGTTCGGCCTGCCATTCGCTGGACTATGTCGCCTTTCGCAACCTTTCTGACGAGGGCGGCCCGAGCTTCCCCGAAAAGATGATGAAAGCGATTGCGGCTGAATATGAAATGCCTGGCATTGATGATGAGGGTGAGCCGATCATGAGGCCGGGGGCGTCGCCGGACTACTTCCCTTCACCTTACGCCAACACGACCCAGGCCGAGGCGATGAACGGCGGTGCGATGCCGCCGGACCTGTCGCTGATGGCGAAAGCTCGGCGCGATGGGCCAAATTATATCTTCTCGCTGCTTACCGGTTACGAGGAAGAAGTGCCTCACGACGTCGAGGTGCTCGAAGACCTCAACTACAACCCGTATTTTCCTGGCGGTCAGATTGCCATGGCACAGCCGCTTTATGGCGACGATGTGGAATATGCTGACGGAACGGAAGCAACCATTGAACAAGAAGCGCGTGATGTAGCGCATTTCCTGATGTGGGCCGCAGAGCCCCGTCTGGAAGAGCGCAAGACTGGCGGACGCAAGGCGCTGCTCTTCCTTATCATTCTGTCCGGCCTGATGTTCCTTTGCTATCGCATGGTCTGGAGCGATGTGGATCATTAAGATGATCTGAAGCAATTAGAGGGGCCGTATTCGCCATGCGACTGCGGCCCTTTTTGTTGGCCTTTTTGTGAGTTGGCGAATTGAAGGTGTTTCAATGGCGAAAACAGTACTCGGCATCATTGGTGGCAGTGGTCTCTATGAGATTGACGGGCTGGAAAATACCAGATGGGAAAAAGTCACCTCGCCGTGGGGGGCACCGTCCGATGAGCTTTTTCGTGGCACCTTTGACGGCGTTGAACTTGTATTCCTGCCACGCCACGGTCGCGGCCACCGCCTGTCGCCGACAGATATAAATTACCGAGCCAATATTGATGCCCTGAAACGGGCAGGGGTGACGGACATTCTTTCGCTGTCGGCCTGCGGCAGCTTTCGCGAGGATATGCCGCCGGGGACCTTTGTTATGGTCGATCAGTTTATTGACCGAACCCATACGCGGGCGACATCCTTCTTCGGAGAGGGCCTCGTGGTTCATGTCTCGATGGCGCATCCGGTGTGTTCAAGACTTCAGCACCTTGCGTTTGAGGCCGGGGAAAAGGCCGGGATTTCTTGCCATCTGGGCGGGACCTATCTTGCCATGGAGGGGCCGCAGTTCTCGTCCCTTGCCGAGAGCAAGCTGTATCAGGCCCAGGGCTGCGACGTGATCGGTATGACCAATATGCCTGAGGCGAAACTCGCCCGAGAGGCTGAAATTCCCTATACCACTGTCGCTATGGTGACCGACTTTGACTGCTGGCATCCGGGGCACGACAATGTGGATGTTGCCACGGTGGTAGGATATCTTACGCAAAATGCGGACAATGGCCGGGCCCTGATCAAGGCACTGGTGCCGCTTCTGGGGCCTGAGCGGACACCGTCGCCGCTGGGCATTGAAACGGTTCTGGATACGGCCGTCATCACATCGCCCGGTGCGCGCGATCCCGAGCGGATGGCAAAGCTGGATGCAATTCTGGCGCGCCATCTCAAAGCAGCAGAGTAGAGGACTTGTAACAATGGACGTCGATATCAAAGCCTATATCCGAACCATTCACGACCATCCCCATCCCGGGATCGAATTTCGCGATATCACAACGCTGCTGAATGATCCCGTCGGGTTTCGTGAAGCGGTTGATGCCATGGTGAAGGTTCACGATGCAGACACGATTGATCACGTCGCCGGGATTGAGGCGCGCGGGTTTATTCTCGGCGGCGCCATGGCGCACCAGCTTTTTGCCGGCTTTGTCCCCATCCGGAAAAAGGGCAAGTTGCCCGGCGAGACGATTGAAGAGGACTATGCTCTGGAATATGGCACCGACACGGTCGAGCTTCATATCGATGCCGTAGAACCGGGCGACAAGGTCCTGCTGGTTGATGATTTGCTGGCGACCGGCGGCACGGCAATTGCGGCCATACGGCTGCTTGAGCGGGCCGGGGCCGAAGTAGTCGCCTGTTCCTTTGTGGTTGATCTGCCAGATCTTGGCGGCCGCGCCAAGCTGGAAGCCCTCGGCAAGGAAGTTCTGACGCTGTGTCATTTTGACGGCGAGTGAGTCAGGGTTGGCGCCGGTTTATTTGCCGCCTGCTTTCTCTCGCAGCTCCAGTGCGCCTTCCATGACGTGAAAGATGTAGTTCTGTTCGACGACGCCGGTAAGCCAGTTTGAGCCAGGGCCGATGGAATAGATCGCGACATCCTCGCCGGAGTGGGTTTCGGAATTCAATGGAACGAGGGACGGCTGGTGGAAGTCGGGGGCCGTTGTGTCAACGTCGGTAAGATCGTCCCTGGCACCGTCCTTTTTTGCTGATGGCCCGTTGGCGTAGGTGAGCGTGGTGTAGGGTTTGCCGTCGATCCCCTTGATGTCGTCTCCACCCGGGATCATCCTTGCCTTGCCGAGGATGGGATTGCCGCGGGCGGAATAACCGGAGATCGAAATGGTGTGGGCGTGGTCGGCGGTGACGATGATCAGGGTTTCGTCAAGATCGACTTTCCCCAATGCTGTTCGGACCGCATCAGAGAAAGCGATCGTGTCGGTGAGGGCGCGGGCTGCGTTGGTCGCGTGGTGGGCATGGTCGATGCGGCCTCCCTCAACCATCAGATAGAAGCCGTCGCTGTTTTTTGACAGGACGTCAATGGCGGCGCCGGTCATCTCGGCAAGCGATGGCTCACCGGCTTCGTCGCCAGCACGGTCAAGCTCGTATTTCATATGCGAGGGCTCAAAGAGCCCGAGGATGCGGTTGGTCTTTGTTAGATCAAGGTCATTGAGTCCTGAGGAATTCCACACGTAGGCTGCCGCATCGGAACTGGCGGTCCATTCTGCCGTCAGGTCACGGCCGTCCTTGCGAAAGCCCTTGAGGCTTTCTATTTCAGGATCGACCATGGTGTCGGGCAGGAACATGCGTCGTCCGCCACCCATGGCGACCTCGGGTCCATTGCCATAAGGAAAGTCGATGAGCTGCGAGGCGATATCGGCACAATCGCCGCCATCCTTTGCCCTTGAAACCTGAGCGTCGCTTTCCCAGTCGCGTTGCGGGCTATGGGCATAATTTGTGGCCGGTGTGGCGTGTGTGAGGCGCGTTGTTGTGACAACGCCGGTTGCAAGCCCGGCTTTCTCGGCCAGCTCCATCATAGTCATGACTGGCGCGCCGGTACCGCATTTGCTGATTTCGACGGTGTCGTCGAGGCTGATAATGCTGATTTTGGTTTTGACACCGGAGGCCATTGCGGTTGCTGTCCCTGCGGAATCAGGGGTTTGGAAATTTGTGTTGTAGGTCTTGGACAGGGCGATATAAGGGAAGCTCTCAAAGCTGAGTGCGTTGGACTCGCCCGGTTCGCCGCGCTGTTGGCCCTCAAGAATGCGGGCAGCGGTGACTGTCGCAACGCTCATGCCGTCGCCGATAAACAGGATGACGTTCTTTGCCTTGCCATTCGGTTTCCGCATCGCTTGCATGGTCTTGAATTTTTCTGCAGCAGACTCAAACCAGGGATCGCCCTCCTGTGGCAGGGTAAAGGCTTCGCCGGCATTGGCTCCCCATTTGCTGTCCATGGCACAGCCGGGCGCAATCGACAGGCAGAGAACGACAAGACCCGAAGTAAGAGCGGCAGATCTGATGGTTGGCATTTGGCAATTTCCCCGATTTGACATTTGGGGCTGACACTCGCGCAATTTCGCAGGGCTGTAAAGGCTGCGCAGGGGAGCCTGGAAATTATCATCAAAGCGTCACAACCTGGCGGATTCAGGGGGGTTGAAGGTATCCGGCGATGGCGCATGGGTCGTTTCCATTTGTTCGCCGGGTCGGCATCTGTTAATAATTAGCGGAGGCTGATCCTTGAGCTGCCAGAGCCCCTCATGCTCTGAGGCGTGAGACCGGCTTTATCAGCACAAGCGACAAGTGCCCGATAACGGGCGCAAAAAGGGCGACAAGCGCCGAAGTGGAGGAAAGAAAATGGAAATTTACGACAAGTTTTATATCAATGGTGAGTGGGTCAAGGCATCGGGCGGCGACTTTCTTGAGGTCATCAACCCGGCCAATGAAGAGGCCTATGCAAAGATTGCGCTTGGCACGTCTGCCGATGTGGACAAGGCCGTCGCGGCCGCCAATGAGGCTTTTGAAAGCTGGAGCCAAACCTCAAAGGAAGAGCGGCTTGGCTACTTTGCGAAGATTATCGAGGTCATGCAACGCCGTCTTCCGGATATTGCAGCGGCGATTTCTGACGAAATGGGCGCACCGATGTGGCTGGCCAATGCGGCTCAGGCGCCTGCCGGGCTTGGCCATATGATGACCGCTGCCAAGATCCTTGAGAATTTTGATTTTGAAGAAGATCGCGGCAAAAACCGGATCACCAAAGAGCCGATTGGCGTTTGTGGTTTCATTACGCCGTGGAACTGGCCGATGAACCAGATCACCTGCAAGGTTGGTCCGGCACTTGCCGCTGGCTGTACCATGGTCCTCAAGCCGTCTGAAATTGCGCCGATTGATGCGATTATTTTTGCTGAAATCCTTGACGAAGCCGGTCTCCCCAAAGGCGTTTTCAATCTCGTCAATGGCGATGGTCCGACAGTCGGTGAAGCGATCTCGCGTCACCCGGGTGTTGAGATGGTGTCATTGACCGGTTCAACACGCGCCGGAATTCTGGTGGCAAAAGCTGCTGCCGAGACGGTCAAGCGCGTAACACAGGAACTGGGCGGCAAGTCTGCCAATATCATTCTTGATGATGCGGATTTTGAAAAAGCTGTTGGCGGCGGTGTTCAACACTGCTTCATGAACACCGGCCAGTCGTGCAACGCGCCGACCCGGATGCTGGTTCCTGCCAGTCGTCATGATGAAGCGCTTGCGATTGCCAAGGTTGCTGCTGAAGCGACCGTCGTCGGTGATCCGAAGACCGAAGGCACCACAATTGGACCGGTTATTTCCAAGGTTCAGTGGGACAAGATCCAGGGTCTTATTCAGGCTGGTATCGATGAGGGTGCCCAGCTTGTAACGGGCGGCACAGGCCTGCCAGAAGGCATGAACATCGGTTACTATGTCCGTCCGACGATTTTTGGCGGTGTGACAAACGATATGACCATCGCTCGCGAAGAGGTCTTCGGACCGGTTCTGACCATCCTTCCTTATAAGGACGAGGATGAAGCGCTCGCAACCGCCAATGATACGCTTTATGGTCTTGCCGGGTATGTCAGCTCTGGCAACATTGAGCGGGCTCGGGAATTTGCTTCAAAAATCCGTGCCGGTCAGATTATGATCAATGGTGCGGGCGCAGACCAGATGTCTCCGTTCGGTGGTTACAAGCAATCGGGCAACGGCCGCGAATGGGGCGTTGAAGGTTTTGAAGAATATCTCGAAATCAAGGCGATTGTTGGCTACGCAGGCTAATGCTGGAGAAGACTATTGTAATGGAGCCGGGCTTTTTGAGCCCGGCTCTTTTTGTATGGACAGCCTGCCTATGAGCGCCTAGCTTTAAAGAAAAAATCTAAGGGAGAGTGTAACGGGACCGCACTGTAGCGGGGCACCGGCACACAATTGGAGCGCATGCAAAGTACTGTAAATCAAACCGACCAGGTTGATGCGGCAGGCCGCATGAAAACCTCAAAGATCGCTATGTATGGCGCCGTTGCGGTGCCGGCGGCAATGTTTGGTTATCCCATCGCGATCTGGTTGCCGCCGTTCTATGCCGGCGAGCTGGGGATCTCCCTCGCGGCAATTGCCTCCATGCTGTTCATTGCGCGACTGACGGATATCGTTACAGATCCCATCGTCGGTTATATCTCCGATCATCTCAAGGGGCCCTGGGGGCGGCGCAAACCAATCATTGCACTTGGCGTGCCGATCTTGCTGATCGGGATCGTTATGCTGTTCATGCCGGGCTACATCTGGGGCGGTGTGCCTGGAGCATGGTATCTGCTGGTCTGGTATATGGTCATGTATCTGGGCGTGACCTTGATGTTCCTGCCATACGGGGCATGGGGCGCGGAACTTTCGCCGGACTATCATGAACGATCACGCATCATGGGTGTTCGGGAGTTCTTTACGCTTGGAGGATTGATCCTCGCAGCAGCGATTCCTGCTGTCGTTCAGGGTACCGGCCGTATAAGCGCCGCTGATGTTCTGGCCGTTATGGCGTTGGTTGTCGTTGGGATTACGCCGCCGATTGTTGCCCTGGCGCTGTGGCGGGTCAAAGAAAATCCTGATGCGGGCCGCCAGAATATTCCCCTGATGGAAGGGCTCAAGCTTGTTGCTCGCAACGGGCCAATGGTTCGAATTCTTCTGATCCATATTATTGTGGTGGCTGGTGAAGCCTTCCGTAATGCGCTGTCCCTGTTTTTCATGCGCGACGTCATTGGTATTCACGGGATCGGGGCGCTTTATCTTGTCTATTTCAGCGCCGGGCTGCTGGCGATCCCGATATGGGTGAGACTTGGCAAGAAGATGGGAAAACACAGGGCGTTTGCTGTGTGTATGGCCGTCGTGAGTGTGGTTTCTATCGGCTGTTTCTTCCTCGGGTATGGAGACACCACCGCCTTCAAATTCCTGTTCCTGCTGAAGGGCGCCTGTTTTGGCGGTCTTGCCCTTTTGCCGGCTTCCATGCTGGCCGATGTGGTTGATGTTGACACGGCGCGGTCTGGAGGCAAGCGGGCCGGGACGTTCTTTGCGATTTCCGGCATGGCGGGCAAGCTGGCGACAGCGTTTGGCACCTCGTTGCCGCTCTACATCATCGCATGGCTCGGGTTTAACGCGACAGGAGCGGCCGATGCCAACTCTGCCGAGACGCTTCGCTGGCTGGCCTTCAACTACGCCATTATGCCGGCTTTCTTTTTTGGCACGGCGCTCTATCTCGTGTGGCATTACCCTCTGACGCCGGAGCGCCATGCGCGGCTTCGGGCGATGATTGAGAAGCGTAATGTGCGGCTCGCGGCGAAGGGTGCTGAGTAGTTTGACCATGTCCCTCTCCTTCCGGGAGAGGGTGGCATGCGTCAGCATGACGGGTGAGGGACCGGCCCCTCGATCCACTCAGTTTGCGGCAATCATTGCCCCTCATCCGACGCCCAAAAAGTGTTGGGCGCCACCTTCTCCCGGCGGGAGAAGGGCAGAATCGAGTCAGGCCTTCAACTCTGTACTTCCCTCAAGTCGGATGTCCGCGGAAGACGCTCCAACATAAATTTCGAACTCTCCCGGTTCGGCGACAAAACTTTTCACTGCCGGATCCCAATAGGACAGGGCGCGCTCATCAAGAGCTATGGTCACGCGTTTTGTTTCTCCCGGCGCTAGGGCGACCTTTTCGAAGGCTTTCAATTCCCTGATCGGGCGCACGAGGCGTGCCTCGACATCGTGAACATAAACCTGCGCTATTTCCTGGCCTTTGAGCTGGCCTGAATTGGTCAGGTCAAAGGACACCATCAGCGGTTCGCCTTTCTTCAGCGTAGAACTGACTTCGAGGTTTGAGTAGTCAAACGTCGTATAGGAAAGACCGTGGCCGAAGGGCAGCAGCGGCTCGATCTTGCGCTTGTCGTACCAGCGATAGCCGACGAAGAGGTTTTCCCCGTAAAGCACCTTGCCGTTTTCGCCGGGGTAGCTTGTGAATGCCGGCGTGTCCTCAAGGCGCTTGGGGAAAGTCGTGGTCAGCTTGCCGCTGGGGCAGGCGTCGCCAAAGATGAGATCGGCGATGGCGTGGCCATACTCCTGACCGCCGAACCATGAATAAAGCACCGCTGGTGCGTCATTGAGCCAGGGCATATCGACCGGGCTGCCGGCATTGACGACAACAATGGTCTTCGGGTTTGCCTTTAGAACGGCTGCGACGAGTTCCTGTTGGTCACCGGGCAGGCTCATGTCGTCGCGATCATTGCCCTCGGTCTCCCAGTCCGCGTTGGTGCCGATGACGAGCACGGCTGCATCGGCCGCTGCCGCCGCTTTCGCGGCGCGTTCAATGCCGTCTTCGGGGATTGGCGGTACGACTCCGAACTGCACACCTGGGAAAAAGTTCCTGTCGGTCTTCATGTAATCGATGCGGATCTCGTAAGACTTGCCTGCTTCGAGGGATGTCGTCTCAAGTTTTTCTGTGGACCCATGGGCATAGAAACTGTCGCCCGGGATCTGATGGGTCCAGTTGTCGATGAGTTCCTTGCCGTCGATGAAAAGTCTTGCCAGTCCGGCGCTGAGCAGGCCGAAGGTATAGGCGCCGGTTTCCTTTGGTGTGAAACTGGAGGTCAGGCGTACACAGAATTCTCCGCCTCGCGACACATTGGCGAAGGCACCGAAGAAATTAATCTTGTTTTGCTTCTCCAGTTTCACGTCATCTGGGGTTCCTTCGAATTCAGCGTTGGAGAACATCTCCATTTTGAAGCCGGGGCCGCCGAGGTCAGGCGCGTTGATGCTATCGCGCGGGAAGGGGGGTGCGAATTTGTGGGTGAAGCAGCCTTTCTCGTAGGTGATATTGATGGCGTCACCGGCAACCTCGCGAATACCCTGCAAGGGATGGATCTGATAGTGCGGCCGGACACCGGACGAGCCGCCACCCTGGATCTGGCCGTGTTCGGCATTGGGGCCAATGACGGCAAGGGTTTTGATGGCGTCTCGCTTCAGAGGTAGCGTGCCGTCGTTACGCATCAGGACCATGCTTTCCTGGGCGGCTTGCCGTGCAATGGCGCGGTGTTCAGGCTTGTCGATGGATTGCTCTGTGCGGTCGGCACCCGGATTATCGAGGCGGCCGGATTTGACCAGCACGCCGAGGAGGCGTTTGACCTTGTCGTCGATAATGGCCTCGTCAACCTCGCCGGATTTGACCGCATCAATGAGTTTGCCGCCAAAGGTGCGCGCGGGCCCGGGCATTTCAAGGTCGAGACCGCCAACAGCGTTGCCAACGGTTTCAAGTGAGCCACCCCAGTCGCTTACGACAAAGCCATCAAAGCCCCACTCGGTTTTCAGGACATCCGTGAGGAGTTCGGTATGCGAAGCGGCGTAGGTGCCATTAACGCGGTTATAGGACGACATGACCGACCAGGCGTCGGCTTCGTTTACTCCGGCTTCAAACGGCGCGAGGTAGATTTCTCTCAAGCTGCGCTCATCGACGTCCGAGCTCATGGTATGGCGTTCAAATTCACTGTCATTACAAATGAAGTGTTTGAGGCAGGCACCGACGCCCTGGCTCTGGACGCCGCGCGTAAAGGCGACGGCCATGCGGCCTGTCAAATACGGGTCTTCGGAGTAGCACTCGAAGTTGCGGCCACCGAGCGGAGTGCGGTGGATGTTGATGGTGGGGCCGAGGAGAATTTCTGCGGCCTTGGATTTGACCTCCTCGCCCAGCACTGCGCCGACCTTTTCAATCAGGTCAACGTTCCAGGTCGATGCGAGAGCCGCCCCGACGGGCATGGAGACCGCCGTTGCACCCGAGACCGCATCACCGCGCGCCCCGTTGGGGCCGTCGGTCATCTTGAAGTCGGGGATGCCGAGGCGTTCGACAGGGACTGTGCGCCACATATCGGCGCCGGAGAGCATGGAGATCTTTTCTTCCAGGGTCATCTCGGCGACAAGCTTTTCGATCCGGTCCATGGGCTTCCTCATTCTGTTTGTTTTATTTTACGCTATCCGACGTTGTCGGGCGAAGGCAAGGGGGATAGAACAGGGGCAAAGAACAGGGGCAAAGAACAGGCAGGGCTCGATATGGTCGGTAAACCGGACCTCATATGGAAAGATGGCAAGACGCCGGAGGCGACAGCCTTTGGCGATATCTATTTTTCGCCGGAAGATGGCATGGCGGAGACAGCTCATGTTTTCCTCGGCGGTATTGGCGCGCCAGAGGTCTGGGCGGACCGGGATCTGTTCGTCATTGGCGAGACGGGATTTGGAACAGGTCTCAACTTCCTTGTGACCTGGGATCTCTTTGAGCGGACTGCCGACCCGGATGCGCGGCTTCACTTCGTGAGTGTTGAGGGGTTCCCGCTCGACGAGAAGGATCTTGCACGCGCCCTTGAGGCTTTTCCGGCTCTGGGCGAAAAGGCGAGTGAACTCCTTGCCGTCTATCCGCCACGCCAGGCCGGTTTTCATCGTCGCTCCCTTGCCGGAGGGCGGGTAACGCTGACGCTGCTCTACGGCGAGATCTCGCAAATCCTGCCGCGCGCAGACTTTAAGGCAGATGCGTGGTTCCTCGATGGCTTTGCGCCGAGCCGCAACAAGGATATGTGGTCCGAGGACGTCTTTAAAGCGGTGGCGCGCCATTCGGCGGTCGACGCAAGAATTGCGACGTTCACTGTGGCAGGCACGGTACGCCGGGGGCTTGAGAAGGCGGGCTTCCGGGTGGCAAAGCGCGAAGGCTTTGGACGCAAGCGGGATTGTCTGTCGGGGGCTCTGACAAGGCTGCCCCGGTCGAAGGAGGCCGCGCCCTGGTTTGTCAAGGAAACGGCGAGCGAGCGACCGGAGAGCGTTGCCATTATTGGCGCCGGGATCGCTGGTACAACACTTGCCAATAGTTTCGCGGCGCAGGGCCTTGAGACCCATGTGTTTGAGAAGTGGGACGGACACGCCCGCGAAGGTTCGGGCAATCCGGCTGCCATGATGAACCCGCCGCAATCGCTGGGCCATGATGCCGACGCGGCCTTTCGGGCGCAGGCCTATGCCCATGCTGCGGCGTTCTATGACGGGCTTGAGACCGCCGGTGCCGGGATCTGGAAGACCCGGTCGGGGGCCTTCCAGATGGCGACCGACGACAAGGACGAGGCCTATCAGGCCAGGTTCGTCGCGGAGGGCGGAATGCCCGAAGGGTGGGCGCGGCAGGTGAGCGCAGAGGAGGCCAGCGAGCTCACCGGCGCGCGGCTTACCAGAGGCGGATTGTTTTTCCCCGAAGGCGGATTTCTTGATCCGGATCGGTTGTGCGGCGAGTTGCTCAAGGGTTCACAGCTCCACTATGGCGCCGAGATCACGCGGCTTGAACATGTTACCGAGGGGTGGCGGCTGTGGTCCGGCGACGAACTTCTTATTGTCGCCGACTGTGTGGTCTTTGCCAATGCGATGGGCGCCAAAGATTATCCGCAATCAGAGCATTTTCCGTTTATTGCCAATCGCGGACAGTTGACACTTGTTCCTGTGGGCGAGGAAACCAGGGGCATCAAGGCGGCAATATCCTATGGCGGTTATATTTCTCCTGCGTTTGAAGTGGAGGAGGGGCTGACCTGTCACCTTGTGGGCGCGACCTATGACAGGCCGGACCGGTTTGACGAGACTAAGGCCACAGAGATCAGGACGGCGGACCACGAGCGCAATCTGAGCGCGCTGCACAGGGCTTTGGGGGGCGATTTCGTAACAGGCAATCCCGGCAATTTTCGTGGCCGCGCTGCAGTGCGTTGCACGACCACCGACAGGCTGCCTCTGGTCGGTGGCGTCCCTGTGGCGGAAACTTACGCGAAGCTCTATCACGATGTTCATCACGGCCGCGACAAGGAGTATTTCGAGGGTGACTATCACAATGGGCTCTACGTGATGGCGGGCTTTGGCTCGCGCGGCTTTCAATATGCGCAGCTTGCCGCCGAAGTGCTTGTCGCCGAGGTCCTGGGGCTGCCGGGCCCGGTGCCAAAGGCGGTTCGGGAGATCATGCACCCGGCGCGCTTCCTGATGCGGGATCTAAAACGCAAGACATGGGCGGCGAATGGGGCGGGGAGTAAAACCAAATAGTTGTCGTCCCGGACGAGCGTAGCGAAGATCCGGGATCTCAGGGCACAATTGTGGAACTAATACTGATCTGAGTTAATCCCCACATTATGCCCTGAGGTCCCGGCTCAAGAAAGGCCGGGACGACAAGACAAAGGTACTTCTTGTACAAACCCCGATGCGGCTTTAAACATCCCCCTCATGACAGATACGCTCAAAATAGCACTGGCGCAGCTTAACCCGAAGGTCGGGGATATCGCCGGAAATGCGGGACTTGTCCGCGAGGCGCGTCGCGTTGCGGCGGGCGAGGGTGCGGATCTAGTACTTTTTTCGGAGCTCTTTCTGGTTGGTTATCCGCCGGAGGATCTGGTTCTGAAGCCGGCTTTTCAGGAGGCGGCGCGCAAGACCATTGAAGCGCTGGCGCTGGAGACCGATGACGGCGGCCCGGCGCTGCTTGTGGGCACGCCCTGGGTGCTTGAGGGCAAACTTTATAACGCTGTCGCGCTTCTCAACGCGGGCAAGGTCGAGGCTGTGCGGTGCAAGCACTTTTTACCGAACTACGGCGTCTTTGACGAACAACGGGTTTTTGAGGCAGGTCCGTTGCCCGGACCGGTCAATTTCAAGGGGGTTCGGATCGGCGTTCCGATCTGCGAGGACATCTGGTTTGCCGATGTAGTTGAATGTGTCGCCGAGACAGGGGCCGAGCTTCTTCTCGTCCCCAATGGATCACCCTTCGAGGCCAAAAAACATGACGAGCGGATCATTCATGTTGTTGCGCGGGTGAAAGAAAACAATCTGCCGCTGGTCTATCTCAATCAGGTTGGCGGTCAGGACGAACTTGTTTTTGATGGAGCGAGTTTTGTTCTGAATACGGATCTTTCTGTTGCGGTTCAATTGCCGGCTTTCGCGGATGCTGTCGTTATGACCAATTGGTCGCGTGGCAAAGACGGGTGGATTTGCGCCGAAGGGCAGCGCGCGCTCTTCCCGGATGACATGGAGGCCATCTATCAGGCGGTGGTGCTGGGTCTGAAGGATTACATTGGCAAGAACTTCTTCCCGGGGGTGATCCTGGGTCTGTCCGGCGGGGTCGACAGTGCGCTTTCTGCGGCCATCGCGGTTGATGCGCTGGGGCCTGGTAAGGTTCACTGCGTCATGATGCCCTCGAAGTTTACGTCAGATGAGAGCCTTGATGATGCACGCGATTGTGCCGCCTTGCTCGGCGTCAAGCTCGACACGATTTCCATTGGCGATACTGTTGATGCGCTGGAGAGTGCTCTTGCGCCATCGTTTGAAGGCACGGCTCCGGACATTACCGAAGAGAACAGGCAGTCCAGAGCGCGCGGTCTCATCTTGATGGCGCTGTCCAACAAGCACGGCAAAATGGTGCTCACAACTGGCAACAAGTCAGAGGTCTCGGTCGGCTATGCGACGCTTTATGGCGACATGTGCGGCGGCTATAACGCGATCAAGGATCTTTACAAGACCCAGGTCTTTGATCTGTGCCGCTGGCGCAATGAGCACTTTCCGGTGGGGGCTCTGGGGCCGGACGGGCCGGTGATGCCGCAAAACGTTATCGACAAGCCGCCGACGGCGGAACTTCGCGAAGATCAGAAGGACGAGGATAGCCTGCCGCCCTATGACCAGCTTGATGATATTCTGGAGTGTCTGGTCGAGGGCGAATTGAGCGTTGACGCCGTCGTGGAAAGGGGCCATGAGCTTGCCCTTGTGAAACGGATCGAGCATTTGCTCTATATTGCGGAATACAAACGCCGTCAGGCGGCTCCGGGGGTCAAGATCGGCCTCAGAAACTTTGGTCGTGACCGGCGCTACCCGATTACCAACGGTTTCCGCGACACTTGAACAAGAAGGGCCTGAGGCCAGATGAGTATTATCGTACGACTGGCGCCAAGCCCGACCGGGCGCATCCACATTGGAAACATCCGCGCTGCGCTGGTGAACTATCTGTTTGCCCGCCGCGAAGGGGGCAAGTTCATGCTGCGCCTCGACGACACGGACCTTGAGCGTTCAACGCAGGAATTTGCCGATGGCATTTTCGAGGATCTGGCATGGCTGGGGATCGAATATGACTTCACGGCAAAGCAATCGGATCGATTTGGTGAGTATGACAAGGCGGTTGAAAAACTCAAAGCCGCCGGCTTGCTCTACCCCTGTTATGAGACACCGGACGAGCTCGATATGAAGCGCAAGCGCCAGCGGCTGCGCGGATTGCCACCGGTCTATGATCGCAGTGGGCTGGAACTCACTGAAGACGACATCGCGAAATTTGAGACTGAAGGCCGCAAGGCTCACTGGCGGTTCAAACTGTCCGGCAAGACCATTACCTGGGACGACGTCATTCGCGGGGAGAGCTCCGTGGAGACCAGGAGCCTGTCCGACCCCATTCTCATTCGCGGTGACGGGACCTATCTCTATACGCTCCCGAGTGTGGTCGATGACATAGACTTTGAGATTTCCCATGTGATCCGCGGCGAGGACCATGTCACCAATTCGGGCGCACAGATCGAGATCTTCGAGGCGCTCGGCGGGCCTGTGCCAAAAATGGGGCATTTCCCGTTTCTGGTCGGGGCGGATGGCAAGGGCCTTTCCAAGCGTCTGGGGTCCCTGTCGATCAAGCAGCTGCGCGAAGACGGCTATGAGCCTATGGCGATTAACTCCGTATTGGCCAAAATCGGCACGTCGGACCCGGTTGAGCCGCGCTACAAGCTGGCTGATCTGGTTGCAGAGTGTGAGCTTGCAAAGATTTCCCGTTCGCCGGCCAAATTTGATGAGGCCGAGCTGAAACACATGAATGCGCGGCTCCTGCACGAAATGCCGTTTGATGAAGTCACCGCGCGCCTTGAGCGCCGCGGACTGGCGGTTTCCGAGCTCCTCTGGGCCACCGTTCGGGAGAATCTTGAAACCATTGGCGATATTGCGGACTGGATCAAGGTGGTCGAGGGACCCGTTGCGCCGGTGATCGAAGATGCAGAGTTTATCGCCAAAGCGCTGGCGCTTTTGCCGGCCGGAGAGCCCACGGAAGAGACCTGGGGCGCGTGGACAGGGGGGATCAAGGAGGCGACCGGTGCCAAGGGTAAGAGCCTGTTCATGCCTTTGCGTAAAGCCCTGACGGGTCTGGACCGTGGACCTTCGATGCAAAACCTGCTAGTGCTGATTGGAGAGACGCGGGCAAGAGCCCGTCTTAGTGGCGAAAATGCTTAAGGAATAGCAGACATGATGTCGGCTCGGATTGCACAAATCATTATCACCGCCGGGAACACTTGTTGTTGCCGGTCAAAGATTTGTGCCTGAACCACACAGCTGCCGCTCCGCCGAGAATTTCCTTATAATGCGATAAGACTCAGTTGATGCTGGTGGTTACCGCTAATGGCAACCGATTGAAAACTGATGCGCTTTTGGGGCGCAAGACCCCGCAGGAAAGAGATATGGAAATTCAGCTCCACAACACCGCCTCCCGGAAGAAAGAGGTCTTCACCCCGATCGACCCGTCCAATGTGCGGGTCTACGCCTGCGGGCCGACGGTCTATGATTATGCCCATATCGGCAACGGTCGAAGCTTTCTGACGTTCGATTTGTTGTTCCGGCTGCTGCGCCATGTCTACGGTGAGGACCACGTCACCTATGTGCGCAATATTACCGATATTGACGACAAGATTATGGACCGTGCCCAGCAGCGCGAGACAACTATCGCGGATGTCACCCGAGAGACCACGGAGGCTTTCTTTGCCGATATGGCGACGCTGGGTCTGCTGGAGCCGACCCACCAGCCGCGTGCAACAGATTATGTTGATGGCATGATCGAGATGATCGGGGGGCTGGTCGAAAAAGGCAATGCCTACCTGGCCGAGGGCCACGTGCTCTTTGAGGTTAAGACCGACAAGAATTACGGCAAGCTTTCAAATCGATCCCTGGACGATATGATCGCCGGTGCCCGGGTCGAGGTTGCGCCCTACAAGCGGGACCCGATGGATTTTGTGTTGTGGAAGCCGTCGGCGGACGATCAGCCGGGTTGGGACAGCCCGTGGGGACGTGGGCGGCCGGGCTGGCATCTGGAATGCTCGGTGATGAGTGAAGCCTTTTTGGGGCAGACCTTTGATATCCATGCGGGCGGGGTCGATCTCATCTTCCCGCATCATGAAAACGAAGTGGCGCAAAGCACCTGCTCCCATGGCGGCGCGGCCATGGCCAATTACTGGATCCACGGCGGTTTTCTGCAGGTTGAAGGCGAGAAGATGTCAAAGTCTCTGGGCAATTTCAAAACTGTCCACGAACTGGTCAAGGAATGGCCCGGGGAGGCGATGCGGCTTCACATCATGACCTCGCACTATCGCCAGGGTATGAATTTTTCGGCTGACGGGATCAAAGAGGCGAAGGCGATCCTTGATCGCTGGTACCGGGTTACTGCCGGTGTTGAAGCCGGGGCAGTCGATGAGGCTTTCCTGACATGCCTTCTCGATGACATCAATGTGCCGGGCGGTCTGGCAGAATTGCACCGGCTTGCCGGTGAGGCCGGCAAGGGCGACGCCGAGGCCGCAAGAAGCCTCAAGGCCTCGGCCAACCTGCTGGGCCTGTTGCAGCTTGAGACCAAGGCCTGGGAGGCCTGGAGGCCGGAGGGGTTGGATCTGGACGAGGCCAGGATCGCAGAGCTGATCGAGGCCCGGAAAGCGGCTCGGGCGGCAAAGGACTTTGCCGAAAGTGACCGTATCCGGGATGAATTGAAGGGTATGGGCATTGCCATCAAGGATGGACCAGAGGGCACGACATGGGAGTTGATGTCATGAGCCCGAAAACCCAAAAGAGGGAACGCCTGTATTTTTACGACACCACATTGCGCGATGGTGCCCAGACGCAAGGCGTCGACTTTTCGGTCGCGGACAAGAAACTGATCTGCGAAAAGCTCGACGATCTCGGCATGGATTACATCGAGGGCGGGTGGCCCGGGGCCAATCCGACAGACACAGAATTCTTCCGGGATCCACCGAAAATGGCGCGGTCGAAGTTCTGTGCCTTTGGCATGACGAAGCGGGCCGGGCGTAGTGCCGAGAACGACCCGGGACTTGCCGCGCTTCTCAATGCCGAGACGTTCGGTATCACCCTTGTTGGTAAGACATGGGACTATCATGTTGATATTGCTTTGGAAATCTCCCTTGATGATAACCTGGAATCAATCCGCAGTTCGCTTGATCTGGTGGGTGAAAGGGGAAGAGAGCCGCTTTTTGACGCCGAGCATTTTTTCGACGGTTTCAAGGCCAATCCGGATTATGCGCTGGCAACCATCAAGGCGGCGGATGAAGCGGGGGCCAGGTGGATCGTGCTTTGTGACACCAATGGCGGCACGATGCCGGAGGAAATTGAGGAGATCGTTGGCAAGGTTACCGCCCATGTTCCCGGAACCCGGCTCGGCATTCACTGTCACGATGACACAGGCAATGCAGTGGCAAATTCTCTGGCCGCGGTCAGGGCCGGGGCGCGTATGATCCAGGGGACCGTCAACGGCGTCGGCGAGCGGTGCGGCAATGCCAACCTGATTACGCTCATTCCCTCGATTATGCTGAAGGAGACCTACAAGGCTCTGGTCGAGGTTGCGATCCCGCAGTCCGGACTTCAGCAACTCACTCATGTGTCGCGGTTGCTGGACGATATTCTCAACCGTCCCGCCGATCCCCATGCGCCCTATGTCGGGGCAGCGGCCTTTGCCCACAAGGGAGGCTTGCATGTCTCGGCGGTGCAAAAGGACCCGAAAACCTACGAGCATGTGCCGCCTGAAAGCGTCGGCAATACCCGTCAAGTGCTGGTGTCAAATCAGGCGGGCCGGGCGAACATCCTGGCCCGGCTGCACAGCGTCGGCATTGAACTTGAGCCGGATGACGCGCGCATCGGGCGTATCCTGGAAGAGGTGAAGACACGCGAGTTCAATGGTTATTCCTTTGATGGTGCTGACGCGTCTTTTGAGATGCTGGCGCGCCGGGCGCTGGGCGAGGTGCCGGAGTATTTCAAGGTCGAGAGCTTCCGGGTGCTGGTTGAACGACGGTTCGACGCGCGGGGGCGGCTGGTAACCGTTTCCGAGGCCACGGTAAAATTGCTGGTTCATGGCGAACGGGTTATTTCTCTGGGCGAAGGGAACGGTCCTGTGAACGCGCTTGATATGGCGCTCAGGAAGGATCTGGGGGTCTATTCCAGCTATATCGCTGATCTCAATCTGATCGACTACAAGGTGCGGATTTTGAATTCAGGGACCGAGGCCGTTACCCGCGTGCTCATTGAGAGTTCAGACAGCAAGGGTAACACCTGGGTGACGGTGGGTGTTTCCGCCAACATTGTGGATGCGTCATTTCAGGCGCTCAACGATTCTATTATATATAAACTCTTCTCTGAGAATGCCTCTCCAATAAGTTGATTAGATTGATATTTTATGGGTTCGAATATCCAAAGTGCACCTGAAGCCAAATTGGGTGTTCTCTACGGGGTGGCAGCCTACTCGGTCTGGGGTTTTTCGGCGATCTACTGGAAGTGGCTGTTTGCGGCCGGGGCAATCGAGGTCCTGGCCCACCGGGTGCTGTGGGCGTCGGTCATCATCGGGGTTGTTCTGGTCTTGCGAAAGCGCCTGCCGCATGTTCTGGCCCTGGTTCGCGACTGGCGGATGCTGCGCATGCTGGTCATCACCGGGGCGCTGCTTGCGATCAACTGGTCGATTTTTGTCTGGGCGGTTCTGACCGATCAGATCCTGCAGGCGAGCCTGGGCTATTACATCAATCCTCTGGTCAACGTGCTGATTGGCACGTTTCTGCTGTCCGAGAAAATGAGCCGCCTGCAGATCTCTGCCGTGGCGTTGGCCGGGCTTGGTGTGCTTGCGATGCTGGTTATTGGCGGCAGCCTGCCCTGGCCAGCCCTGACCCTTGCGGTCACGTTCGCCATCTACGGCTATCTGCGGAAGGTGTCCAATGTAGTGGCGATGGATGCGCTGTTTATAGAAATGACGCTGTTCGTTCCTGTCGCCCTGGTCGCGCTCTATTGGCTCAATGTGAACGGCGAACCGGTGTTTGGCCCTTCAGACCCGCTGATGTCGCTGCTTCTCATTGGCGGCGGGGCCGTTACATTTCTGCCGCTCGCCTTTTTTGGCGAGAGTGTTCGGCGGGTACGCCTGATTACAGTCGGATTTCTACAATATCTTTCCCCGACAATTCAGTTTTTACTGGCCGTTCTGGTCTACGGCGAACATTTCACCATTGGCCACATCGTTGCCTTTGGCTGCATCTGGCTCGGCCTGATCCTGTATTCGATCGACGCAGTGCGCCAGACTTCATAGGGCGGTGAATTTGTCGTTGTGCCAAGTCGCTTGCAGAATCGAAAAACATCCGTAACTAACTGATATTAATAATAAATATTGTGTTTCATCCTTGAGAATTTTAGTTCGGGGACGCAACAGCCTTAATCTGAATTTAATCAATAAGAGCTACGTTTTCCGCGAGTCTATATGAAGGAAAGATGCCCAGGTTCGACTTGATGGGATTAAACGTAAAAGAAAAGATCGACGGTGTTGTCACGCCTGACCTGAAGAAAAAGGTCGCGGCGTGGTGGCAGGGCGTGGGCGTGGACGATCTGAACTGGCCGGAAGCGGTCGAAGACGATGGGGACGCGCCACTGGCAGAGGACGCCATTGAGGCCGCCCCCGAGAAGGTCGAAATTTCTGTTGAACTGAGCCATTTCATCAAGGTGAGCGAGATGTTGTGGGGCCAGGGATATGTGACCCCCGGCGGAAAGAGCTTCATCGACCTTTGGGGGCAACAACTTTCTCTGAACAAGGAAAAGAGCACGGCCTATCTGGGGGCGGGGCTTGGCGGGCAAGCCAGGGAGCTCAATCTTTCGACCGGATCATGGGTTACCTGCTATGAGCGACACCCTGAAATGGTGGCGGTGGCTTCGGATGAAGCAATGATGGCTGGTCTTGCCAAGAAAGTGACATCGGAGATCTACGATCCGGAAAAGCTTGAACTTGAAGCCGAAAAATTCAATGCGGTTATCGCCAAAGAAGAGTTCACCACCATTGAGAACAAACAGGGTGTCATTGAGGCAATCTCCAATGGTATGAAAAAGTCCGGCATGTTCATGTTCACGGTATATACGGCCAACTCGCCGGATGTGGATGCCGCGAAGACGAAAGAGATGTTCGGTGATATGTTGGGCACGCCGAGCCTGTGGACAGACAAGCAATATGTCGAATGTCTTGAGAGCGCCGGGCTGGACATCCACATAAACGAAGAATTGTCCGACAAATACGTCGAGTTCATCAATGCCGCCTGGGGCCAGTACCGCTCTGTCGTCGACAAGATCAAAGAGGGCGACGAAACGGATCTTGAGAAAGCGGCCCTGCTCAAGATGGTTGGGATTTCAGCTGAGCAGTGGACCCATATATCCATGAACCTGGCGTCCGGGGACATCCAGCTCAGGCGATTCCTGGCACGGAAAATCTAGCTGCCAAATCGGTAAAAATTCCATAAATGCCCGCCTTGACTTCAAGTCACTTCAGCATAGGATACCTCCAACCCGGGGGTGCCTCGACAGGAGGCTGAGAGCTCGCCGGTCTTGCCGCATATGAAGGCCAGACAGCGCAGAAAACCCCTCGAACCTGATCCGGTTGATCCCGGCGTAGGGAGGGATTTTGGACGCACCCAGTCAGCCAAATTTCTCCCGTCATCGCAGCCGAATCCGGTTTCCCAGACGAGGACGGAGACGGCTATGAATATTCAGGACAAATCTTCCGGCAACCCTTCAGGAAAGGCCTCCGATTTGGCACCGGGAAGTATCACCACTGGTCCGCTGCCGGCCTCGCGCAAGGTCTTCGTGGCGAGCGATCATGACCCCCGGGTCAGTGTCGCCATGCGCGAGATTGATCTTGAACCGAGCTCCGGCGAAGCGCCGATCCGTGTCTATGATACATCAGGCCCCTATACAGATCCCGCCGCGACCATCGATATTGCGCAAGGGCTCGCGTCGGTGCGGGGCGACTGGATCCGGGAGCGCGGCGATGTCGAGGAGTATGTCGGACGGGATATCCGGCCCGAGGACAATGGCCTGAAAGAAGGCGAAGCCCTGACCGTGCCGGTGTTTGACCGCGACCATCGCAAGGTCTTGCGCGGCAAGCCCGGCAAGAACATTACCCAGCTGCAATATGCGCGCGACGGGATCGTGACGCCGGAGATGGAATACATCGCGGTGCGTGAAAACAACGGTCGTGAGGCGGCGCTGCGTGAGGCCGGGCCGACCCGTGACAAGGGCGAAGGCTTTGGCGCCAACATTCCTGAATTCATCACCGGCGAATTCGTGCGCAGTGAAGTCGCTGCGGGGCGGGCGATTATTCCTGCCAATATCAATCACCCTGAAGCCGAACCCATGATCATCGGGCGAAACTTTCTGGTCAAGATCAATGCCAATATCGGCAACTCGGCGGTGACATCATCGGCCGCTGAAGAAGTCGACAAGCTGGTCTGGGCGACCCGGTGGGGAGCCGACAATGTGATGGACCTGTCCACCGGACAGCACATTCACACTATTCGTGAATGGATCATCCGCAACTCACCCGTGCCGATCGGGACGGTGCCGATCTATCAGGCTTTGGAAAAAGTGAACGGCATTGCCGAGGATCTGACCTGGGAGATCTACCGCGATACGCTGATCGAACAGTGTGAGCAGGGCGTTGACTATTTTACCATTCATGCCGGTCTTCGTCTGGCGCATATTCCGCTCACTGTGAGCCGGGTCACCGGTATTGTCTCGCGCGGCGGGGCGATCCTGGCCAAATGGTGTCTTGCCCATCACAGGGAAAATTTCCTCCACACGCATTTTGAAGATATCTGCGAGATCATGGGGCAATATGATGTTGCCTTCTCGCTGGGTGATGGTCTGCGTCCCGGCTCAACGGCTGATGCGAACGATGCGGCGCAATTTGCCGAACTTGAGACGCTTGGCGAGCTCCACAAGATTGCCGACCGGCACAATATTCAAACCATGATCGAGGGTCCCGGCCATGTGCCGATGCACAAGATCAAGGAGAATATGGAAAAGCAGCTTGAGGTTTGCAACGAGGCGCCGTTCTACACACTGGGACCTCTCGTGACCGATATTGCTCCGGGCTATGATCATATCACATCAGGCATTGGCGCGGCGATGATCGGCTGGTATGGCACGGCCATGCTTTGCTATGTGACGCCGAAGGAACACCTCGGGCTGCCGAACCGCGACGATGTGAAAGTGGGCGTCGTGACCTACAAGATTGCCGCTCATGCGGCGGATCTTGCCAAGGGGCATCCAACGGCTTGTGAACGCGACGACGCGATTTCAAGGGCCCGGTTCGAGTTCCGCTGGCGTGACCAGTTTAACCTGGCGCTCGATCCGGAAACCGCCATCGACTTCCACGATGAAACGCTGCCAGCCGAAGGCGCTAAAATCGCGCACTTCTGTTCCATGTGCGGGCCAAAATTCTGCTCCATGAAAATCTCTCATGAGGTCCGCGCCGCTGCGGCGGTGCAAAATGATGTGACCGGCGCCGAGGCGGGCATGAAATCCAAGGCGCAGGAATTTATCGAGCGCGGCGGTGAGATCTATCTGAAGCAGGATGTTAAAGGCGCGGCGAAGTAGGGGTGTGCTGTGCGTGTCGCACAAAGTTGGGTGTGGACATGTCCGTGAATGTCTGTGTCTGCTGCAATGCCGGTCATGTTGGACCAGGTGATTTTGAGCCCGCTTCTAGCCAGTAGGCAACATTGGTACTGAGAGTCGGTAGCGTTGTTGCATGACGATTTTGCAATTTGATTTCCGACAAAGCCGGGATCGAAACTTGCTCAATTTTATTTAATCTGCTAGTCTGACGCCAGTCCAAGGGTGATCTCGTCGCGTTGATCAGATTTTATCCTGGCGTGCGACGCATTGTGGGCACATATGCTCACTGCACTGTGGACAATAAGAATAATTAAAATGCGTCGCTTGGTCTCCGGCAACAGCCGTTGGTTAATTCGTCAAATAAATCCGAAAAGCAGGCAAGATCGGGCGTTGTGCCCGTGGTGGAAGATCGCAATTAAGCGGTGCTCCATTTATGACAGCAGGAGATGATGACGTGTCTACCGTACTGAAACAGGACTTCGGTAAAGAACCCCTCGAAGTCCGCGATACCGAGCATTATCAGGATGAATATGTACAGAGTTTCGTCGAGAAATGGGACGAGTTGATCGATTGGGAGGCGCGGGCCAAGAGCGAAGGCCGGTTCTTTGTCGATATTCTGAAAGGGCGGGGAAAGGTCAAAATTCTCGATGTCGCGACTGGCACGGGGTTTCATTCGGTCCAGCTTCTCAAGGCCGGCTTCGATGTCACCAGCGCCGATGGCAATGCGGAGATGCTAGCCAAGGCCTTTGAAAACGCCCGCAATAAAGATCTGATGTTGCAAACCATCCACGCCGATTGGCGATGGTTGAACAAGGACGTTCATGGCAAATATGACGCCATTGTCTGTCTGGGCAATTCCTTTACCCATCTGTTCGAAGAACGTGACCGGCGCCGCGCGCTCGCAGAGTTTTACGCCGCGCTCAAATATGATGGGGTGCTGATCATCGATCAGCGAAACTACGATTCCATCCTCGACGATGGCTTCAGCTCGAAACACACTTACTATTACTGTGGCGATCAGGTGACCGCCGAACCCGAACATGTAGACGAGTCGCTGGCGCGGTTTTGTTACACGTTTCCGGATGATTCCAAGTACCATCTCAATATGTTCCCGCTGCGCAAGTCTTATATGCGAGACCTCCTGACAGACAGCGGTTTCCAGCAGGTCAAGACCTATGGTGACTTCCAGGAAACCTATCAGGAGAATGACCCTGATTTCTTCGTCCATGTTGCGGAAAAGAGTTACGATAATGACTAAAAGC
The DNA here is from genome assembly GCA_030614785.1 of Alphaproteobacteria bacterium. Taxonomy (GTDB): domain Bacteria; phylum Pseudomonadota; class Alphaproteobacteria; order M2410; family M2410; genus JAUWTJ01. Next base: position 27,766 of record JAUWTJ010000030.1, read on the forward strand.
GAGGCCGTCGAACGGGCGGAGGCTTATTACGACAGCGCCGAGGCGGACGCGTTTTACCACAGCATCTGGGGTGGTCAGGACATCCATATTGGTGTTTATCGCGATGACAGCGAGCCAATTGCCGATGCCAGCCGGCGCACCGTGGAGACCATGGCCGCACGGCTGGTCGGCGTTAATGACACGACACGCATCCTTGATCTGGGTGCAGGCTATGGCGGTTCCGCCCGCTATCTTGCGGACCGGTTCGGCTGCCGGGTGACTTGCCTTAACCTCAGCGAAACGCAAAACACGCTCAATCGAACGCTGACAGCAGAGGCCGGGCTCACCGACCGGGTGAGCGTGGTTTACGGCGATTTTGAGAATATCCCCGAGCCCGACGACAGTTTCGATATTATCTGGTCGCAGGACGCAATCCTGCACAGCGGTAACCGAACCCGCGTGCTTGATGAAGTCCGCCGGGTTCTGGGCACCGTTGGGCAATTTATCTTCACCGACCCCATGCAATCCGACACCTGCCCTGACGGGGTGCTGCAACCCATTCTCGACCGAATCCAGCTTTCAACGCTGGCCTCGTTCAGCTTTTACCGTGCCGAGCTTGGCGCTCGTGGATTTGAAGAAGCCGATACCGAACCCCTGACCGATCAACTGCGGATGCATTACTGGCGCGTGGGACAGGCGCTGAAGGATCGCTATGACGAGGCAGTGGCGCTCTCGGGACAGACCTATGTGGATAACATGATCAAGGGTCTGCAGCACTGGGTCGAAGGTGCAGATCGTGGCTATCTCGCCTGGGGCATCATGGACTATCGATTAACAGCCTAGAGTAACGCATTGGCGAGACCAGGGGGAGATGACCATGCCGGACCGTTATCGGACAGATTATCAGGTCGGTCAGGACAATTTGCGGCGTTTTGGGATGGATATTCACAATCCGGTATTCTGGGTCACGGCGATCCTCATCCTGATTTTCGTGGTCGGCACACTGATGGCGCCGGATCCGGCGGGGGTCCTTTTTGCCGGTGCCAAAGGCTGGTCGATCGGCCATTTCGACTGGCTGTTCATGGTTGGCGGCAATATTTTCGTGATCTTTTGTCTGGTGCTGATTTTCCTGCCTTTTGGGAAGATTCGCCTCGGGGGAATCGACGCTAGGCCGGAATTCTCGACTCTTTCCTGGTTTGCCATGTTGTTCTCTGCCGGAATGGGCATCGGGCTGATGTTCTGGAGTGTCGCGGAACCTACCGGCTACTACACCAACTGGGCCGGCACACCGCTCAATGCGCCGCCCATGACACCGGCTGGCGCCGATGCTGCGATGGGAGCAACCATGTTCCATTGGGGACTGCATCCCTGGGCCATCTATGCGGTGGTCGGGCTGTCGCTGGCCTTTTTCACTTACAATAAGGGGTTGCCACTCACCATTCGGTCCAGCTTTTTTCCGTTGATGAAGGACCGGTCCTGGGGCTGGTTTGGCCATGTGATCGATATTGTCGCCGTCCTTGCGACCATCTTCGGGTTGGCTACGTCGCTGGGATTTGGCGCGCAACAGGCGGCAAGCGGCTTAAATTTTCTGTTCGGGATCGATAACGGCATTGCCACCCAGGTCGCCATTATTATCGGCGTCACTTCGGTTGCAGCTCTCTCCGTCGTCCGCGGCCTTGATGGCGGCGTAAAAGTTCTGAGCAACGTCAATATGGGGCTCGCCGCGCTGCTGCTTCTGTTTGTTGTCGTGGTGGGGCCCACGATCGCCATCTTTACGTCTATTGGAACCACGGCCGCGGCGTATGCCGAAATGATAATCCCACTGAGCAACTGGATCGGGCGAGAGGATGAAACATTCTTCCACGGCTGGACGGTGTTTTACTGGGCCTGGTGGATTTCCTGGTCACCCTTTGTCGGCATGTTTATCGCGCGCATCTCCAAGGGCCGTACGGTCCGGGAATTCCTTGTCGCCGTGCTTTTGGTCCCGACCTTTGTGACCCTGATCTGGATGGCAAGCTTTGGCGGTTCAGCCCTGGAGCAGGCGCAGAACGAGATTGGGGCGCTGGCCAACGGCATCAGCGATGTGTCGCTCGCCATGTTCCAGATGCTCCAGAACCTGCCACTGGCGGAGATTACCTCGTTCGTCGCCATCGTGCTGGTGCTGATATTTTTTATCACTTCGTCCGATTCCGGTTCGCTGGTGATCGACAGCATCACGTCAGGCGGCATGCTGGATGCTCCGGTGCCGCAACGCATTTTCTGGGCCACCATGGAAGGCGTCATTGCGGGCGCCTTGCTGTTTGGCGGCGGTGGCGATGCGTTGGGCGCTCTTCAGGCCGCGGCTATCACCGTTGGGCTGCCCTTTACGCTGGTCTTGCTGTTCATGTGCGTCGGTCTCTATATGGGCCTGTCGCACGAATGGCGTTTCGTCCAGGGTCCAGGAGCACGTGCAGCATAGCGGACGCATAGCATCGGATATCTTTTGTGGGTCATTAGCTGGCATGTCGGGTTCGATTATTTTGAGTCCGCTTCCGAGAGTATAACAGACGTCATGTGACCGTCCTTCTCCACGCGGCGGTAGAAGCAACTGGCCTTGCCGGTGTGGCAGGCGCCGCCTTCCTGCTCGACCTTGATCCAGACCGTGTCCTGATCGCAATCGAGGCGCATATCGATGACTTTCTGGGTATGGCCGCTGGTGGCGCCCTTGCGCCAGAGCTCGCCACGGGAGCGGGACCAGTAGTGGGCCTGGCGGGTGGTGATTGTGAGTGACAGGGCCTCGGCATTCATCCAGGCCAGCATCAGGACCTCGCCGGTTTCGACATCTGTGGCAATGGCGGGGATCAGCCCCTGATCATTGAAGTTCGGGGTGAGGGCAAGGCCGGTTTCGAGGGCCTGCCCGTCGCCCGGCGGGGCGAACTGGAGCGGATTGGACATGGTGATTTCCTTATGGTTCCCTGCTTTCCTACCAGAGGTCCGCAAGTCTTGCAATTCAGGCCGTGATCAGTATGTTGGCCGAAATTTGCGATATATGGAGCCTGAATGGCCGAGACGACACCAGAACCGATCAACGATCTTTATTCGCGCCGCATCCTGAAACTGGCGGCCGATGTTCAGCGAACGGAGCGCCTTGAAGATCCACAGGCCACTGTAACGCGAACTTCGCCGCTTTGTGGCAGTCGGGTCACGGTGGATTTGAAGATGGATGGCGACATCATTTCTGACTTTGCTCATGAGGTAAAAGCCTGTGCGCTTGGCCAGACGTCATCGTCGGTTATGGCGCGCAATGCGGTGGGCTCCAGCGAAGATGAAATTCGCGAGGTGGCCGACACCATGCGTAAGATGCTGAAGGAAGAGGGGCCTCCCCCCGGCGGGCGCTGGGCGGACCTCGAAGTGCTTGAGCCGGTTCGTGACTACAGGTCCCGTCATGCCTCGGTGATGTTGACGTTTGATGCGGTCCTCATGGCCATTGAAGAGATAAGAGCGAACCGCGATGTGGAGGCGGGTTGATGGCGAGTAAAAGAAAAGATGGCCGGACTTATTTGAGGGAAACGCAGCCCGAGGTCTGGAAAACGGCGCAGGAGATGTCCAGAGCGCTGGCCGGGGAGCTGGCCGGGCTCAAATGGGAGGAAAGGGTTTTTATCTTTGACCAGTTCATCCGCGAGCTTGTTGACGAGCTCATGGGGCCCGATGGCCTCAATGATATTGCGCTCTTGCCGATTGCCGAGTTGCTGCCCGCGGGTGACACATCAGCAGAAGATGCAGGCCAGCTGGTTGCCAGCATTCGGTCGATCTTTACGGCAGCAATGATGGATCTTCCGGATGAGGAGTACAGCCAGTTGGTGATGGCCGAGGATCCGCAAAAGGCACTGCTGCTTCTGATCAGCGAGCTTGAAGAGCATAATGAAGCGGCAAGGACCTATATCGCCAAAGAGGGGCTCGACAGTGTTTTGGACGCCCTCAAGCCGCTGGTCGGTGTGACGGTCCTGATGCTGGCCGACCGTGCCAGCGGCAATACGATAGAACCGCTGACCTCGGCGGCAAAACTCAAGGCGTCGCTTGATCAGACCTGGGGTGAGGAACTGGCCTAGATTCGTTGCGCTACTCTGCAATCCTTGTAACAGGAACCTCGGCCTCATCCTGAGGTGCGAGCGCGAGCGAGCCTCGACCCGTCGCCCGAAGGCTTTGGGCCGCAGGGCGAAGGAGGCTTTGCAGAAGCGATAGTGGTATTGGGGCATTCATCCTTCGAGACGATTGCTCCGCAATCCCTCAGGATGAGGTTGTATTGTATGATCTGCAATCCGGTTAGTCGAAACGCGAAACATCCCTGACGGCGCCCTTGGCGGCCGAGGTTGTCATGGCGGCATAGGCCTTGAGGGCAGTGCTGACCTTTCTTGGCCTGACGTGCTGCGGCTTCCATGCTTGCGCGCTCTTTGCTTCCATGGTCTTGCGACGGGTGCCGAGGTCCTCGTCAGAAACTGCCAGATTGATCGTGCGGCCCGGAATATCAATCTCGATTATGTCGCCTTCCTCGACGAGGCCAATGGCGCCGCCTTCGGCCGCCTCCGGCGAGGCGTGGCCGATGGAAAGCCCCGAAGTCCCGCCGGAAAACCGGCCATCGGTCAGAAGCGCACATTCCTTGCCGAGCCCCATGCTTTTCAAATAGCTGGTCGGGTAAAGCATTTCCTGCATGCCGGGGCCGCCGCGCGGTCCTTCATAACGAATGATCAGGACATCGCCTGATTTGATCCGGCCCTTGAGGATGGCCTCGACCGAGGCCTCCTGACTTTCGAATACCCGCGCCGGACCGCTGAATTTGAGAATGCTGGTGTCGACCCCTGCGGTTTTAACAATGCAGCCATCCAGCGCGATATTACCGAAGAGCACCGCCAGACCGCCGTCCAGCGAATAGGCGTTTTCCTTATTGCGCAGGCAACCGCCAGCCCGGTCAAGATCGAGGGTTTTATAGCGATTGGCCTGACTGAACGCCTCGGTTGTTCGAACGCCGCCGGGAGCGGCTTTATAAAACTCATGGACATCGGCGTCTTCGGTGCGGACGATGTCCCATTTGTCGAGGGCTGCGCCAAGGGTCGCCTCATGAATGGTGGGAATGTCTGTATGAAGATTACCGGCACGGTCCAGTTCGCCGAGAATGGCCATGACCCCTCCGGCACGGTGAACGTCTTCCATGTGATCGAGCTGGGTCGCGGGGGCGACTTTTGACAGGTTGGGGACGGACCGCGAAAGCCGGTCGATGTCTGCCATGGTGAAATCGATTTCGCCCTCCTGCGCTGCTGCGAGCAGATGCAGAACAGTGTTTGTCGAGCCGCCCATGGCAATGTCGAGGCTCATGGCGTTTTCAAAGGCCTTGAAGCTGGCTATGGATCGGGGCAGGACCGTTTCGTCATCGCCTTCGTAATAGCGTTTTGCAGCGGCGACGATATGGCGTCCGGCACTCAGAAAGAGCTCCTTGCGGTCGGCATGGGTCGCCAGTAACGAGCCATTGCCGGGCAGGGCGAGGCCAAGAGCTTCGGCGAGACAGTTCATCGAGTTGGCGGTGAACATGCCGGAGCACGAGCCGCAGGTCGGGCAGGCGGAGCGTTCAATGGCATCGTTTTCGGCCTCGCTGACCTGCGGGTCGGCGGCGGCGATCATGGAATCGATGAGATCAACGGCAATGGTTTGCCCCTTGATATTGACCTTGCCGGCCTCCATCGGACCGCCGGAGACAAAGATTGTCGGGATATTAAGTCGCATTGCCGCCATCAACATGCCGGGGGTGATCTTGTCGCAATTGGAAATGCAGACCAGCGCATCGGCGCAGTGGGCGTTGACCATATACTCCACAGCGTCCGCAATGAGCTCGCGCGAGGGCAGCGAATAGAGCATGCCGTCGTGGCCCATGGCGATCCCGTCATCGACGGCGATGGTATTGAACTCTTTTGCCACCGCACCGGCGGCTTCGATCTCTCTGGCAACCAGCTGGCCGAGGTCCTTCAGGTGGACGTGGCCGGGGACAAACTGGGTAAAGGAATTGGCGATGGCGATGATCGGCTTGCCGAAGTCACCGTCTCCCATACCGGTGGCGCGCCACAGGGCACGGGCACCGGCCATATTACGGCCATGGGTCGAGGTCTTTGAACGAAGCGGCGGCATGTGGGGCATTCCTTATATTTTCTTTCCCCCATCAATATCGGGCGAATGAGCGCTTTTCAATGGTCTCGTTTCGGGGCAATCTTGTGGTTAACAAGAAAAGGGAGGAGACAATGCGCGCTGTTATCGCCAATGATCAGAAATTGCGAGTGGACGATTGGCCGGATCCGGTGCCTGCGGAGGGCCAGGTTCTGGTCAAGACGCTGGCTTGCGGCATTTGCGGGTCGGATCTCCACATGCTGAAACATGCCGATCACATGCTTGATGTTGCGGCTCGGGCCGGTTCGGCCATATCGAATTTTGATCCCAAAAAGGATCTGGTTTACGGCCATGAGTTTTCAGCAGAGGTTCTGGACTACGGGCCGGGCACCGAGCGCAAGATCAAGACCGGCGCCACCGTGTGCTCGATGCCGGTGCTGATGGGGCCTTCCGGTATTACCGGGCTGGGCTATTCCAATCAGATCCCCGGCGGGTATGGCGAGATGATGGTGCTCAGTGAGGCGCTGCTGCTTGAAGTGCCAAACGGGTTGTCGGCTGATCATGCGGCCCTGACCGAGCCGATGGCTGTTGGCGCTCACGCGGTGATCAAGGGCGATATGGCGCAAGGCGATGTGGCGCTGGTTATTGGATGTGGTCCGGTCGGGCTGGCGGTGATTGCCGGTCTGAAGGCGCGCGGTCTGGGACCTGTGATTGCGGCAGACTTTTCGGAGAAACGCAGAAAGCTGGCCGAGAGCGCCGGCGCTGATGTGGTGATCAACCCGGCGGAAGCCTCACCCTATGCACAATGGTCGGATTTCGGTGTTGCCTTCTCATCGGATGAGCGCACGATGCAGACCATGCTCGGGGAAACACCCAAGACAGCCGTGATTTTTGAATGCGTTGGCGTCAAGGGTGTGGTGCAGGAGATTATTGATGGCGCGCCGACGGGGTCGCGGATCGTGGGTGTCGGGGTTTGTATGGATACGGATCATTTCGAACCGGCGCTGGCGATTGTCAAGCAGCTGGATGTCCGGTTTGTGCTTGGCTATGCGCCTGAGGAATTTGCAGAAACGCTGCATCACATCGCCGACGGAACGATCAGGGTTGACCCGTTCATTACCGGCCATGTGGGTCTGGGCGGTGTGGCTCAGGCCTTTGAGGATCTGGCATCGCCTGATGTGCACGCGAAAATTCTTGTAAAGCCACAGATGAAGGATTGAGGAGTAAGGCGTGAAGTGGAACTACACAAAGGGTTTGAAGGATCTTGGCAATGGCGCTTATGCGTACCTGCAGCCTGATGGCGGTTGGGGCTGGTCGAATGCCGGGCTGATTGTCGATGGCGAAGAGTCGTTGCTGGTTGATACGCTGTTCGACGAGACGCTGACCCGCGAAATGCTCGGGCACATGAAGGACGCGACGGGACTTGGTGGCGGCGATATTACAACGCTGGCCAATACCCACGCCAATGGCGACCACACCTATGGCAATCGTCTGATTGAAAACGCCGAGATTATTGCTTCGGAGGCCAGTGCCCGCGAGATGGAGGAGATGCCGCCGGAACAACTCGCCTTCATGGTCGACAACGGCAAGGATATGGGGCCGGCAGGTGCGTATCTTGCGAAGAGTTTCGGTGCCTTTGACTTCAAGAATGTCGGTTACACGATGCCAACCAAAACCTTCAGTGGCGAGATGACCGTCAAGGTTGGGGACAAGGTAGCTCATCTTATCGAAGTGGGGCCGTGTCATACTCACGGTGACGTCCTGGTTCATGTGCCGGAGGATAAAGTCATCTATACCGGTGATATTCTGTTTATCGAAGGCACGCCGATCATGTGGGAGGGGCCGATCAGTAATTGGTTGAAGGCGCTCGATATGATCATGGATATGGACCTTGATGCTATTGTCCCGGGTCACGGACCGATTACCGACAAGGCCGGGGTCAAGGTTCTCCGGGATTATTTCACCTGGATCGACAGCGAGGCGCGCCTGCGCTATGATGCGGGGATGAGTTGGGACGATGCGGCGCGCGATATGGCCGGGGGCAAATACTCCAGCTGGCTCGACGCGGAGCGGATCGCCATCAATGTGGCAACGCTCTACCGCGAGTACGCCGAAACGTCCGAACGTGCCCCAATGATGGAGCTTTGGGGACTAATGGCCGAGCTGTCTAACCGATAGAGCGACCATGGTAATTCTGGTTGGGGTCTTTTTACCTTGGGGAAGGTATGAGGTTTACTGCTGTTCATAACGCTATGTTGATGGCGTTCGCCGTGCTGGCGAGCGATGGCGGCGTGATATACGCTCAGGAACTGCCAGAAACTCCGAAGTCCTATTTGAACAAGAATGCCAGCGCTGACGCAGGTGAGGATAGCCTCGGAGATACGCGCCAGACCAAACTTGTTCTCGTCGCTGCGCCTGTGATCGGGTTTCAGATGGTTGAGATCTATGTTGGAGTGGCGCCATCTGACGAAGTGAAGTCTGCAGGCACAGCATCTGATCCTGTAACAACAGCGGGTATCAAATTTGATCGCAGGGGCGATACCCGGGGTCCTTCGATGCAGGCAGACGTTCCGCACGATATGGAGCGGTGGCCGCAAGGTATGGCGGAGTGGTTGTCGCAGGGATCGCGCGTCGATCCGATCGGGCGCAAATGGGGGCAGAAGTCGATGGTTTTTCGATTTGGTTCCCGGCGCGGCGGGCTTGACGGTAGTTTTTTGCCAATTGGAATTTCCAGGGCGACGCCCGAATACGAGGCCCGTTTCGGATTTGAGCCGTCTGTTGTTACTGCCCAGCTGGAATATGAACTGCTGCAGGAAAAATGGGGTCTTGGTGCACCAACGTCCTGTCTTTTTTCCACGCTCAGTTGTCAATGGCGCGCGGTGTTCCATCTGGAGGGTGGACAAGTGCTTGATGTCGGGGACCTGACCAATCTTGTTTATGCAGATGAATTTCTGCAGGCCGGGCTGAGTTTGAATTTCACGTTTCAGCCGACATTCTCGCCCATGGACCGACTGGAGTCCGAGATTGCTACCTATTATCTTGAAGATCTGACGGCTGATGGGCAGTCGGCTGGTCTCTCCGAAAAGATTGTATTCTGGCGCCTTGACGATGATGGTCAGCTGAGATTACGTGCACGGTATCGCCATGGCGACCTGCCGCTCGTCCAGGACAAGCTCACGATCCTGACGCTCGGGCTTGAGGTAAAATTCTAGCGTCAAAAGGGTGACGGAAAAATGCATGATTTTGATTTGAACGAGGACGAGAGTGACCTTGTTGCTCGCGCTCGGGACTTTGCCAAAAATTATGTGGCGCCTCGAGCTGCGGGGTGGGAGCGAGACCGCAAGATGCCGCGCGAGGCCCTGCGAGAAGCGGCGAGGGTGGGTCTTACGAAACTTGATGCCTCAAAGAAAGATGGTGACCGGGGGACCGGCTTTGTTGCCAAACTTCTCGTCCTTGAAGTCATCTCGGAAGAGTGCATGGCTTTTGCTTTTTCCATGACGAATACGCAAGGCATGGCGGGGCGCCTTGAAAAGGCCGGGACGCCATCGCAAAAGGAGCGCTTCCTCGAGGATCTGGTTTCGACGCAACGCCTCAGCGCAACCGCGCTGACAGAGCCGGGGGCGGGGAGTGACTTTTCGGCTATTCAGACCCGTGCGGAAAAGGTTGATGGCGGCTGGCTTCTCAATGGCGAGAAGGCATGGATCACCAATGGGGCTGAAGCCGATGTCTTTCTCGTTTATGCCCAGAGCGATCCGGAAAAGCGCTGGCGCGGGATCGCGTCCTTTCTGGTGGACGGCAGGCAGGATGGTTTTGAGCGGGTCGAGCCATACGGGATGCTTGCAGGCCACGCGATGGGCGTCGGCGGCTTTAAACTCAAGGATATGTTTGTTCGCGATGAAGATGTCGTGGCGGGCCCGGGGGACGCTTTCAAGGCGGCCATGGGCAGCATTAATGGCGCACGCACTTATGTGGCCGGGATGCTCAACGCCATGCTGCATGCCTCGCTTTCCCATGCGGTGCGCTATGCGGCGAAGCGGGAGACCTTTGGCAAACCGAGTATCGAACATCAGGGGCTGAAATGGTCGTTGGCGGATGTGGCGACAAAGCTGGAGGCTTCAAGGCTGCTGACCTACCGCGCCGCCCGGCTTGTCGAAGAGGAGGGCGATGCCATGCTGGCCGCCGCCTACGCCAAGAAGTTCGCCGGAGATGTTGCCATTCAGGGCATTGCCGACTGCATTCAGGCGATGGGCGCGAACGGCATGAAAGATGATGTTCCGCTTGGTCGGCACCTGGCCTGCGCCAAACTTGCTTGCTATACGGATGGATCGACGGAGATCATGAACGATCGGATCGGCGGGAGCCTTGTGGAGTTATTCGGGTAAGCGTGCTCATTCCGTCATTATAGAAAATCCGCTCCTGGCAGGAGCGGACTTTCTATGACTATTGTTTGCGAAACGATGAGGTCTTCTATGGTGCCCTGGAAACACTTTTCACAAGGGCTGCAATCTGTTTGCGCACCGAGGGATCCTCGATTTCGACAAAGGCCTTGATCATGTCGACGCCGTTTGGCGAGCTGATGAATTCGTCGAATTTGCCGAGTGTTGAGTCCTTGGTCCTCTTGTCGGCCTTCTTGCTGTTTTTGGCTTGAATAACCTCTTCCACGCCCTCGAAGAAGGACTGAATTGGAACGCCCAGTATTTCTGCAATTTCATAGAGGCGGCTTGAGCCAACTCTGTTGGCCCCCTTCTCATATTTCTGCACCTGCTGGAAAGTGATCCCCAGCCTGTTTGCCAATTCGGTCTGAGACATACCCACTATGGTGCGTCTTTGTTTGATCTGTGCGCCGACATAGGCATCGATTGGATTTTTAACCAGTAGCGTCATTTGCGGTTTCTCCCTGCAAGTGTTCTTTGTAGCGACTCATAGTCGATTGTGTTGCTCCTGCCAATCGCCGTTCTTGCGTCCAGGTGCAACCGGAGTTTGGTTTTGTCGTAACGGAAGCGCATTCTTGAGTTGAAGTAAATTTTCCGCTTCAACTCATTGACACAATGCGGGGTTTGACAGCACACGGCGCACCTTCAGATTGGGATCGTGAAAGAGGTCGTCGCAACTAATCACCGTGTTTTTGCGGTTGACGGTTTTGCGACACCGTCGGGGCCTCTGTGGGTTTGTGGGATTTTTCGTGTTGCTGTTGCTTGGCGTTCCAGGCCTCGCCGCCAGCGGCACCCTTTTTGACCTTGCCCTTTGTGACACCGGTCTTTGGTTTCCTCGGTTTCTTGTTTCCAGGCATGTTCTGTCTTTCACTTTTGTGGAACTGGCCACGGGGTTGGGGCGTACTCTAAATTTGAATCGTTCTGAAGACGTTATTTTGCCATCCACTCTTTTGAGAGCTTGCGAATCTCCGGTTTGTTGACCTTGCCTGCAGCGATGCGCGGGAGTTTATCCTCTTGCATGAAGATATGCGCCGGGATTTTGAATTTGGCAAGGTGCTCGGCGATAAAAGAGCGGATATCATCGGGCGTGGGACTGGTGTCCTCCTTTGGCGTGATCGCGGCTGCGATGTCTTCGCCAAGACGATCATCGGGCACGCCAAAGACGGCAACTTCAAGAACATCGGGATGCTCGGAAATGGCGGCTTCGACCTCGAGACAGGAAATGTTCTCGCCACCGCGAATAACAATGTCCTTGGCCCGGTCAACGATGGAGATGAAGCCGTCTTCATCCTGGATGGCAATGTCGCCGGTGCGGAACCAGCCGTCCTTTGAAAAGGCTTCTTCTGTGGCTTCGGGCTTGTTCCAGTAACCGCGCACGTTCATCGGACCTCGAAGCAGGATCTCTCCACGTTCGCCTGTCGGAACCTCGTCGTCGTTTTCGTCGACAAGGCGAAGTTCCAGAACGGGCGGGATGGGTCTGCCGGTCGATGCGGGTTTCAGAATATAGTTTTCGCCGCCGGATGCGCATCCCAGAGCGTTGGTTTCGGTCAGACCATAACCGGCGGACGGGTTTTTCGTCGGAAATTTCTCCTTCAATGCCTTGACGTGTTCCGGCGGTCTGAAGGCCCCGCCAGCGGAAAGATCCTGCAGGCTCGAGAGGTCATACTTGTCCACATTGGGCGACTGTAGAAGTTCCCAGGACATGGTTGGCACACCGCTGAAGCCGGTTATGCGTTCCTTCTCGATGAGCGGCAGGGCGGCCTCGGCATCCCACTTGTACATGAGGACGATTTTTCGACCGCTCAGGATAGACATCATAAAGATCGAATGACACGCGGTCACATGGAAGAGCGGGATCGTCATCAGGGTTGAGACCTGATAGCTCGGCAGGCCTTCGAGGGCTGCCGGATCTTCAATATCGCCAAGGGCGACCATGGCGGAGGAGGTTCCCATCAGAAACCAGGAATAAAGCGCCGAGATAGCGCCGCGATGGGTCGATACGGCGCCTTTGGGAAAGCCCGTGGAGCCCGAGGTGTAAAGGATCGTGGCATCATCTTCCGGCGAGATCTCCTCTTCGGGCAACGGCTGATCGCCTGATGCGACGACGAGATCTTCGTATCTCTTGATGCGGGGGTCTTCTGATACGCCGCATCTGACGCTGATAATGTGGAGGCCAAGTCCGTCGATGAGCGGCTGAATTCTTTCGCACCGTTCGCGGTCGGCAATGATCAGTTTTGCGCCAGAGTCTTCCAGTCCGTAGTCAAGCTCCTCTGTGGTCCACCATCCATTCATCGGGACCGCTACAATGCCGATGGACGTGAGAGCGATGAAAGAGAAGATCCATTCGGGGTAATTGCGCATGGCAATGGCAACCCGGTCGCCCTTCTTGACACCATAGTCATTGGTCACAATATGGGCGAGCGTTGCGGCACGTTGCATTGTGTCGGCAAAGGAATAGCGCTCGTCCTCGTAGACAAGAAAGTCTGCGTCTGCGTGCGCCTCGGCCTGGGCAAAATACTCACGCAGAGATGGAGGTGTGTTTTCGAAAACCTTGAGCGTGGTTCCCCTGATTTCTTTGGTAGTGACCGCAAAGCGCGGGTCATTCGCGACCATCTGTTCTGACAGTTCTACAGCGCGTAAATCAACTTTTGCCATTGTTACCTTTTATCCCTTGGTTTTTTTGCTTTTGATTGTCGGGGAGTTTATCGGACGGTTATTTTAGCGCCAGGTGATGACCGCCATCAACCAGCATGGTTTCACCGGTGACATGGCGCGACAGCGGTCCGGCAAAGAAAAGCGTGGCAAGGGCGACGTCTTCAGCAGTTCCGGCATGTTTGAGCGGTGCGATCTCTTTGACGTTCTCGACGATCTTGTCAAAGAGTTCCTGGCCGAATTCATTGGTCATCCACGGAGTGCCGACCCAGCCGGGGCAAATGGCGTTAACGCGAGCTACCGGGCCGAGGGCGCGGGCGAGCGACATGGTCATGGTGTTGAGCGCACCTTTTGAGGCGGCATAGGCAACCGAAGAACCGATGCCTCTGACACCGGCGATGGAGGCCATGTTGACGATGGAGGCAACACTGCCTTCTTTTTCGTGTTGCTGTTTCATGGTCGGGAAAACTGCGCGGACCATTTGATAGGGGCCAATGACATTCGTGCCATAGATGCGCTCGAAGTCATCCTTGTCGATGCCATCCAGATTGGCGTGGTCGTTGAACTTGGTGGTTCCGGCATTGTTGATGAGGATGTCGATACGGCCCCATTTATCGACGGTCGCCTTTGCCAGTTTCTTGCAGTCGTCGTCATCGGAGACATTGGCTTGAACAACGATAGCTTCGCCGCCGGCCTCTTCGACGGCTCGGCCCGTGGCTTCGGCTTCGGTCTTGCTTTTGGAATAGTTGACCGCAACCTTGCCGCCAAGTTTGGCGATTTCAATTGCTGTTGCTTCGCCGATGCCCGTGCCGGAGCCGGTAACAATGGCGACCTTGCCTTTAAACATGATATTTTCTCCCGGATGTTCTTGTTTTGACTTTGGTAGCACAGCCAGGAGGCAAAGGCGAGAGGATGGGCGGCTACAGGTCCGGGCGCCGCTCGCCGTGGCGGGTTGCCTGTTCAAAGGCGTAGGCGATCTGCAGGACACCCCGGTCGTCGCGGGGGCGGCCCACGATCTGGAGACCGACCGGCAGGCCTTCATCGGTGAAGCCGGCAGGGACCGATATAGCCGGTGCCCCCAAAAGCGTAATGGCGCAGCAGGCCTGCATCCACTGCAGGTAGTTGGTGTATTTTGTTCCTTCGATCTTGCCCGGCCATTCGGTCTCAACCGGGAAGGGGGCGAGCTGCGCTGCCGGCAGGATGAGGAAGTCGTACGTCTCCCAGAATTCGATGCCGCGCTGGTAGAGCGCTGCGTGAGCGGCGGTGTATCGTGCCAGGTCGGCCAACGTCATGCCCAGACCCTGCTCGTAGTTCCAGATGATTGTGTCTTTCAGGTGCGGCTTCATGGCCTCGTAGTTTGCGCCATAGCGTGAAGCAAACAGGCTGGCACGCAGTTTGAGGAAAATTTCCTCTGCATCGTGAAGGTCGGGATGCGCGTCCTCGACATGGGCGCCGAGGCTTTCAAAGACCTTTGGTGTTTCGCGCAGAACCTTGCGGACCGAATTTTCGACCGCGAGCATGCCGAGGTCTTCTGAGTAAGCAATGCGCGCGCCTTTGAAGTCTCTTTTGAGTGTGCCGAGAAAGGATGAACCTTCCGCCTCCAGAGTTAACGGGTCGCGCGGGTCGGGGCCCGTCATGACGGAGAAGAGCAGCTGCGCGTCAGTGACAGTGCGGCCCATCGGGCCCATTACCGCGAGGGCCTCATGGAGATTGGAGTTGGGGACACGGGGAATCCGGCCCGGCGTTGGCCTGAAGCCAACCACATTGTTAAAGCTGCCCGGGTTGCGCAGCGAACCGCCGAAATCCGACCCATCGGCAAGGGGCAGCAAGCCCGAGGCGAGTGCGGCACCGGCGCCGCCGCTGGAGCCGCCCGCCGAGCGCTCGAGATTGTAAGGGTTGCGGGTCACGCCGAAGACCTTGTTGAAGGAGTGGGATCCGGCGCCAAACTCGGGAGTGTTGGTTTTGCCGATGACGATGGCGCCAGCTTGCTTGATGCGCTCGACGAAGAGCTGATCAAAGTCCGGGACATGGTCCTTGAAGAGCGGCGAGCCATAAGTGGTCCGGATGCCTTTGGTCTCGGCCAGATCCTTGATCGCAATTGGCAGACCGTAGAGCGGGCCGGGTTCAACGCCTCTGGCCAAAGCCTCATCTTTTTGTTTTGCTTCCTCGAGCGCCTGATCAGGCAGCAGGGTGCAGATCGCATTGACCGCAGGGTTCACAGCGTCGATGCGGGCGAGGAAGGCGCGCATGACCTCCTCACAACTCACCTCGCGCCTGGCGATTCGCGCGGCGAGTTCTGTTGCATCATCATAGATAAGGTCAGTCATGGGTTAGATTCCAGGGCAAGGTTCCGGGGGCAAGGTGCCAATTTCAGGGCATTTTGTGCGGGATATGATTCTCGGGTCAAATTCTAGCCTTTCTCCGGGCAGATTTCGAAGTTATGTTGACGGCACGCCAAAGGCAACAAGCGCCGGGATAGAAAATGAAGCACTCTGTCATTGCCATAATGTTTGTTTGCCTTGCCGGTTGCGGTCACGATACTGAAGGAGAAGCATCCATGACGACGATCATGTCCTGCCCGGACAAGCCAAATTGCGTGTCATCGACGGCCCCTCGTGATGGCTCGCACTTTATCGAGCCCCTTCAGTATGAAGGGGAAGACCACGCGGCGCTCGACCGTCTGCGCGCCGTCATGAAAGGTCTGCCGCGCGTAAAACTCGTGGACGATGAGGGGTATTTTCTCAGATATGAGGTGAGGACGCGGATCTTGCGCTTTGTTGATGATGTGGAGTTTTGTCTTGATCCGGGGCGCCGCGTTATAGACGTCAGATCCGCCTCCAGGGTTGGACATTCCGATATGGGCGTCAATCGGAAGCGGGTTGAAGAAATCAGAGCCGGGCTTGACGCGGCAAAATGATCAGGATTGTGGAGGAAACGCGATGACCGGACTGGAACACTTCCCCTTGCCGCCCCACCCCGATGGCACCCACTGGCCGACCGAGGCGTGGCCGGAGGGAGACCTGGGACACCATGTCGATCAGAAGAGGCTGAACGCGCTTCTCGATCGCGCCTTTGCAGATGAAGCGCCGGTGGATATTGCCGAGACCCATGCACTTGTGATTGTCCAAAAGGGGCGCAAGGTTCTGGAGCGCTATTGGAAAGATCATGGTCCGGATCAGACCTATAAATCCTGGTCGATGGCCAAGAGCATTACCCACGCGCTCATCGGTATCCTTGTGCGCGAGGGCATGATTGACATTCACGGCCCTGCCGATGTGCCGGAATGGAAGGAGCCTGGTGATCCGCGCGAGAGCATCACGCTTGACCAATTGTTGCGGATGTCGTCGGGACTACGGTTTGTCGAGGAATATGTCGAGGGCATTCCTTCCGATGTTCGTGAAATGCTCTATGGGTCAGGGCGGTCCGATACGGCAGCCTTCGCAGCATCCTTCCCGCTGGAACACGAGCCGGGATCGTTCTGGAGCTATTCCAGCGGTACGACCAACATCGTTGCGCGCATCGCCAAGCGGGCCCTCGATACGGATCAGGCAGGCTTTGAGGCTTTCATGCGTGAGGAACTTTTTGAACCCATTGGTATGAAGAGCCCCAATCCGTGGTTTGATGATGCCGGGACCTTCATCGGCTCCTCGTTCTGCTTTGCCTCGGCGCGGGACTTTGCCCGTTTCGGCACGCTCTATCTGCGGGACGGGGTCTGGGACGGGCGCCGGATCCTGCCCGAAGGCTGGGTCGATTATGCCCGCACGCCAACACCGCAGCCCGAGACCCACGACGGCCTCGGCTATGGCGCCCACTGGTGGCGTGGCATCGCGGGGCCAAAATCCTTCTCCGCCAATGGTTATCAGGGGCAGTTCACCGTGCTCGAACCGGAGCTTGACCTCGTGCTGGTGCGCCACGGCGACACCATTGGCGAAGAGAAAATCGAGGCCCTCAAGGCCTGGATCTCTGAGGTTGTTGACTGTTTTCGGTGAGGGATTGCCGCATGCTGCATCGCAGCATATAGTGCGGGCAAAACAAGAATAAC
>JAUWTJ010000086.1 GCA_030614785.1 Alphaproteobacteria bacterium
GGACCGCCCGCCGCACTTCCGCTCCAACACCGGCAGTCACTGGGGCAAGAAGAAGGTGATCAGTCGGCTGGATGCTGATTAGCCCGTGCGAATGTGGGGGAGACGGTAAAAGGTATACTGTTGTCTAATTGAATCAGGTTCATCCCGGATTTTTTCTTTCTCGGGCCACTTTTATGGTTGTCTACGAGATCGCAGGAACGGCGTGTTGTGCTCTTAATGTTCCGGTCTCATGATAGCGGCCAAAAGGTCGGATGCCTCTTTGTCCCCGACGCCGTCAAATCTGCAGCGACAGTATACGCGAGGTCATCCCTATCCGGCAAAAGTGTTCATCACGGCTTTCTCGTTCAGACCCTCTGCCAGTCAAAGTCCTGCTGTGTCGTCCACATGCGGTGCAGCAGGATTGCAAGTTTGCGGGCAACAGCAACCCGTGCCCGTTTGGCCCCCTTGTGCTCGGCAAGATGCTCACCCCATGTCTTCAGGGCACAAGTTTTCTTTACTCTTCCCAGCAAGGCATTAGCTGCTTCATAAAGAGCGCGTCGCAACAATTGATCGCCGCGCCTGGAGATGGAACCCGAGACATCCATGTCACCGGACTGGAACCGGCGCGGCGTCAGCCCGGCATAAGCCCCGACATCCTCGGACTTCACAAATCTTGCCGGATCCTCGATGCTGGCCTTGAATGTCAGTGCCGTGACGGGGCCAACGCCAGGAGCCGTCATCAGGCGGCGGCAAACCGGATCCATGGCGGTTTTCTTCTTCAGATCCTTGTCGAGCGCGGCCAGCTGGGCCTCGACAGCGCACAGGGCAGCATGAAGCGGTGACAGAATCTCCCGCAAACGCGGCTCCTCACCAAACAACACCACAAGTCGTTTCGTGCGCATGCCGGGCGTTGTCACCGTGCCGAGGCGCAGGCCGAACAATTTCAGCAGACCGCGCAGTTGATTGACAAGATCAACTTTGGTTTTGACCAGCTGGTGGCGCACCCGAAGAAGAGCACGGTCAAGATGGGTCGTCTGATCTTTAATGTGGATCTGTTTGTACCAGCCGGTCCGGGCCAGCTGCGCCAGGCCCTCCGCATCATTGGGATCGGTCTTGTTGATCCGGGTTGACAGCACCCCCTTGGCATGGCGCGCACAGATACACGACACAGGGGCATCGCGGGCCGTGAGGCCATGATACAAAAACGCCGACAGCGGACCGGTCTCCAGCACCACCTTCGAAACATCCGGAGCCCGCTTCGCAAGCGCCCGGCTCAAAGCCGCAGGATCGGTCGGGGCAGCGCCCTCCCAGTGAAGCGCGCCCTCATCATCAACAATGCAGATATGAGTTTTCTTGTCAGACACATCAAGGCCAGCGTACAATAACGTCATGGGTCATTCTCCTTTGCGTGGGACAGTTTCCTCTCGAAACCAAGCCCGTATACTCTCAGGAGGGTGATCCTAATTCAATTACGCTATGTCTCCAATTTTCCTACCGAAGAACCTCCCTCGCTACCAAAAGTATCCCAATTATAACAATTGCTCCCGCAGCGGCAGCCCCCCGGGTAATCGCCCAAAGGTCGTGATACTCAGATTGGATACTGCTACTAGCATAAGCAATCAGCCACGCAAAAATAAAGAAACCGACAAAAATAGCCCGTAATCGCACAACGGCCTTCATTGCATGGATCCTTTCTACACTCCCGATATGCCGTGGTATTTTGCAAAACAGTGGCCCTCATAATACCAGAGCCCGCACACCTCGTGCACGTGCTCGCTCCGTCCCCTACATCCATCACCGGCAACCAGATTGCTGTCAAACCCTACTCCGCCAAAATCCCTGGCCAGTTCGAATCGGCTTTCTCGATGAACCCTGGAATATCCTTCAGCCATTTTTTTTGAGTGGATTTATTGACGTTGAGATAAAGCGCGCCTTCGTAAATCGTCCAGACTTTCGGATCACCCTTGGCCAGGTTGCCCATGGCCATGGCCCAGGCGCAGTAGCCGCCGTATTGCGGGGCGAAGGCATCGGGGTCTTGCTCAAAGGCTTCAAGGTTTTCCTGCGAGGAAAAGCGCCATGTCGCGCCTTTGTAGTCCAGCGTGAAATCTTTGCTGCCTTTGACCGGCTGGCCTTCAGAGAAATAGGCAACCGTGTCGTAGCCGCCAACCGCCAGACTGGAACCGAAACCGGTGTAGATTTCAGGTTCATCGGCAAGGGCCGCTGGTACCAACAGAAGCGCAAGGAACGCGAGACCGGCCAACATGGCTGGACGTGATCGCAGAAAGGATTGTATTACCGACATGGTGGAAGACCTCTATGATTGCACACATGGCGCAGCCTGAGGGCAAACGGCGCGAATGCCAAGCTCGGAGACACTAACGGGCCATCAAGACTTCGTGAACAAAGCTCCAGACCCAACTGTAAAGCCTCAGACCTCAGGCTCAAGGCCGATCACATCGAGGATCGCCCGTGCCGCCCGGATGCTGGGGGCTTCACCGCCCATGCCCATTTCGGTGAGGGCCTGGTTCATCTCGCTGCGCTGCGCCTCGCGCGCGGCTTCGGATGTGAGCAACTCGGACACCGCAGCCGTCAGATTTTCCGGCGTACAATTTTCAGCAAAATATTCCGGCATGATCGCCTTGCCCTGAATAATATTGATCAGGGTGACATAGTCCGTCATCAGAAGTTTCAGGCCGATCCAGGAGGTGATCGCACCGAGCTTGTAGGCAATGACGGTGGGGACACCGGCCATGGCAAGCTCTGTGGATACGGTCCCCGACGCGGCGAGCGCGACCTCGCAAGCCGCAAACGCGCCAGCCTTTTCCTCCGGTCCCTCGACCACGGTCACTGGGGTTGGCCAGTTTTCGGCCAACGCCCTGACCTTCGGTGCCACATGAGGAACCGTCGGCAGGACGCAGTGCAGATTATCCAAGTCCGTGCCGAGCCTGCGGGCTGTTTCTGCAAAGACGTCGCCCAGATGTTTGACCTCCATGGAGCGGCTGCCCATAAGGACGCACAGCGTGCGCGCATCGCTGGCAATGTTGTGCCGCGCGCGAAAGGCCGCGCCATCGCCCCTGTCGATGCGCTCAACGGCAGGATGCCCGACAAAGGTCGTCGGCAAGTCGTAGCCTTCAAAGAACTTTGGTTCGAACGGCAGGAGCGCCAGTTGGTGATCGATGATCCGGCCAAGTTTTTTGGCCCGCCATGGCCGCGTCGCCCAGACCTGCGGCGCGACATATTTGATCACCGGGATATCCGGCGCGACTTTCTTGAGGCGTTTGGCAACCCGGTGCGTGAAGTCCGGCGCATCGATGAGCACCACGGCATCAGGCCGCTCGCGCCTCGCATAGTCAGCCAGCTCGCGGATTTGCCTGAGGATCGCCGGGATCTTCGGCAAGGCCTCCTGAATACCCATGATCGCCGTGGCGTCCAGAGAATAGAGCGAGACCATGCCTTGCTCCGCCATATGGACCCCGCCAACCCCGGTCATTTTGATCGTGCCACCGGTCAAGGCCTTCAGGGCGGCCATGATCTCCGCCCCGAGGAGGTCCCCGGAGGGCTCCCCGGCGATGAGCATGAGATGCGGCGGCGGCATGAGAGGAGGCGAACGGGTCAAGGCTCAAACCCCATGACAAACAGCCCCTCGGCGTCCGCCAGGGCAACCGCCTCATCCCGATCAAGGAACAATGCGCCGCCCGCAGCGACCGCAATCCCGGCAAGGCCCGCCGCGGAGGCCAGTTCAATGGTGCGCAGGCCAATAGTCGGCAGATCGACGCGCCGCTCCTGGCCCGCCTTGGGTGTTTTTACCAGAACCCCTTTGCGATCAGTCTTTGTACCGCGTATTTCTTCGGGAAGGCCGGCGCAGCGGAGTAACATTTCGTCCGTGCCCTCGGCGGCCTCGATTGCGAGGACAAGACCTTCACAGACAATCGCGCCCTGCCCTGCGTCAAACGGGCTGAGGGCTGCAATGAGCTCCCCGGCGCGCACAATGTCTGTCTTCGCCATATCGTTTGGCGTCACGGCGCCATAACAGCCTTCACTGGCAAGCAGCCCGGCAAAGATTATCTCGCTGCCAATGACTTTAAACCCGTGGGCTTCAAACGTCTTGATGAGAACGCCGAGAAGCGCGTCATCGCCCTTGCGCGCGGCGGCGATAATCTTCGGCAAAAGTTTTGCGCCGGTCATGTCGAGTTTGAGTTTGGAGAAGTCAGGGCGCTTGACGTAACCGGCGATGACAACGCTGTCGCATTCGGCATCCTTCAACAGCTTGAGCGCCCGTCCAACCTGCCCGACCCCCGTGCGGTCGTGATCATAGGCCTCGATTTCCGGACCCGCCCAACCATCAAGACCAATAATGTGAAAGGCGATACCGGAAGAACGGCAGGATTCGGCCAATTTCAGAGGAAGATCGCCACCCCCGGCGACGATGCCGACCTTGCCGAGATCCAATACCGCGTTGCCGTCCACGGGTCAGCCTCCGCGTTCAATTTTGGGCATGCAGATCGACCGCGATTTCGACTCGCGAATGAAGGTAACCAACGACATTGCCTCGTCGCTCCCGGTGTAGAGTTCTGCGGCTTCTTCCACGCGCTCCTGAAACAATCCGCCCTGCGAAAAGAGAGTTTTGAAACATGCGCGCAATGTATTGATCGTCTCTCGTTCCATGCCGCCGCGCTTCATGCCGACAAGATTGAGGCCATTGAGATAGGCGCGGTTGGCCTTGCAAGACCCGTAGGGGATAAGATCCCCCTCAAGCCCGGCCATTCCTCCGACAAAGGAGTAATCCCCGATACGCGACCATTGGTGGACCGCACACAGCCCTCCCAGGTTGACGTTGTTACCGACCGTTACGTGGCCGCCAATTGTGGCGTTGTTGGCAAAGGTCACATTGTTGCCGACAATACAGTCATGAGCAATATGGGCGCCGACCATGAACATATTGTTGTCGCCGATGATCGTCTGCTGCCTGCCATCCTTGCTTCCAAGATGCATGGTGACATGTTCACGGATTTCATTGTTGCTACCGATCACCAGTGTCGTTGTTGCATCGTCATGCCCCTTGACTTGTGGGCCCTCACCGAGGGACGCAAAGGAATAAATCCTCGTTTGCGCTCCGATGGTCGTGCGGCCATCGACCACAACATGGGGCTTCAGAGTGACGCCGTCACCAAGGGTCACGCCGGGTCCAATGTAGCAATAGGGCCCGACTTCGACATCCGCGCCCAGCTTTGCGCCATTTTCAATGACGGCTGTTGAATGGATTTTACTCATGGAGGTTTACTTGTCCCGGATCATGGCGCCAAACTCGGCATCGGCAACCACATTGCCATCAACTGTGGCGACACCCTTGAATTTCCAGATCGTGCCGCGGTTTTTGGTCACGCGAACATCAAGCTCGAGCCTGTCGCCCGGCACTACGGGTGCCCGAAACCGAGCCTTGTCAATGGTCATGAAGTAAACCAGCTTTTCCTGAGCCCCGTCGCCAAGCTTGAAAACGACGAAAGCCGCCGCTGTTTGAGCCAGGGCCTCGACAACCAGCACGCCTGGCATCACCGGATGATCCGGGAAGTGACCCTGGAAGAACTCTTCATTCGCGGTCACGTTCTTGATACCGACAGCGCCCGTCTCGACATCAATATCCACCATCTTGTCGATCAACAAGAAAGGATACCGATGAGGGATCATCGTCTTGATCTTGTTTATGTCAGCAGTCTGAAGACCGGTTGATGTCTCTTTGTCTCTCATGTTGGTTCCGGCTAATTGTTGCATCCAATTTCCTTGAGCCCGAAAAGGCCGTGTCATTTTCCTGGTTTTCTTTTGGCAAGACGGCTGACCATCGCAGCCTCCCGTTGCCATTCCTTGTACGGCTTGGCCGGGAAGCCGGCATAGACATTACCGCCCGGTAAATTCTTGGTTACACCAGCCCTTCCCGCGATGATGGAAAAGCCGCCGATTTCGACGTGATCTACCACCCCGACCTGGCCGGCCATGGTGACAAAATCACCGACCTTTGTGCTACCAGAAATACCAACCATGGCCGCAATCAAACAATGGCGGCCAATTTGGCAATTGTGGGCAATCTGGACAAGATTATCGATCCTGGTGCCTTCGCCAATCACCGTATCGTCCATAGCACCGCGGTCGATGGTGGACCCGGCGCCAACCTCCACATCATCCTGCAGGATCACGCGGCCAATTTGCGGCACACGCCTGTGTCCCGCCGCGGAGCTTGAAAACCCGAAACCATCCGCCCCGATCGACGCTCCGGGGTGGATCCAGACGCGGTCACCAACCAGAGCGTAGCGTACGGTTGCATTTGGAAAAATCCGGCAATCACGGCCGATCTTCACGCCGTGACCAATAACAGCGCCAGCGCCAATCAGGGTCCCTGCTCCAACCTCGGCACCCTGACAGATCACTGCACCAGCCTCGACTGTCACACGGTCTTCCAGGCGCGCACTCGGGTCAACACAGGCTTTGGGGCTGATGATTCCTGATTGCTCATCGGGGTAAAACAGAGCCGCAGCATCTATATAGGCAAAGTCAGGCGCATCGACGACAATCGCCCCGACGTGGTCGGGCAAAAGCTCAAGGTCTTCCTGCTTGATCAGGCAGGCGCCCGCATTCGTCTCCTTTAGGGCGGAAACATATTTTTTCGAGGCAAAAAACGAAAGATCTTGCGCGCCAGCTCCATCGAGTGGCTTCAGATCCTTAAGCTCGACATCACTGCGATGCGTCGCCGGGACATGTCCACCCAGTTTATCGGCCAGCACCTGTAGATCGAAAGGCCCGGCATAGTTGAAGAATCTTGGATCTGCCATAGGGCCTTTATAGGAGGAAATTCCGGGGCTTCAAACCAAAATAAAGGCGGCAACCCTATTAGGATCGCCGCCTCTATTTTTATTATGTCCGAGCACTCGTGCTCTGGCGTCCTATTTCTTTGCGGTTTGCGCTGCCGTGACTTTGGCTTGTTGCGCCTGAAAAGCTTTCTGCAATTCAGCAAAGGTGACACGCTTGACCTCAACTGTCGGCATGCGTGCATCAAGCCGCTTGATAACTTCTGCCGTTATATTGAAGTCCTGGGACGTCATAATAATCTGGCTTTGATCAAGAAGCAGGGTTCCCTGCCGCTCCTGCATGATCTCTTTGAGAATCAGGTCGAGGTTTTGAGCGATCAGCCGCTGGGCGCCGTCCTGAGTGAACTTGCGCTCCTGATCATATTTATACTTTGTAACTTCAAGCTTGCGTTGCAGCTCCATTTGCTTTTGAGAAAACAGGTCGCCAAGCAGTGCGCGCTGCCCCGGAAGATCCTGAGCCTCCTTGATCAAAGGCTCCATCTCCACTTTCTCATCGGATTCAATTGCCCCGAGGATGGCCTGCATTTTCGTCGACGCGTCCCTTCCAGCAAGAGAATTTTGGAAGATAGCCGTTTGATTGACCACCAATACCTTGAGCTCGGCCGCGAAAGCAGAAGAGCCGAACGCCGCAGGGAGAACCGCAAGGCCCAACGCAACGACACCAAGTGACAACGCCCGTAAATTTCTCATTCTTTTAATCATCCTAAAATCTTGTCCCCGCACTAAATCTGAATGTCTTTGTTCGATCATAATCTTCCTGGCGCAGAACATGGGCAAAATCAAGGCGAATCGGCCCGAATGGTGAATCCCAGTAGACGCTCAGTCCAGCCGAAGCCCGCAGGGACAGATCATCCTTAATGTCCAGGGAAAGCAAGCGTTGCGGCGGAAATCCAAGGTCCGCCAGCAAAATATTATTGGCGGCGATGAGTACATTCTGATTTTCGACCCGCGCAAGAATATCCTGTTGGGCGTTGTCACTGATATAACCAAGCGCCCCGGCCTCTATAAAGGCTGATGCCTCCAGACCATAGGATTCCGGCAATCCCGTCGGGAACCCGACTTCAAGGGTCCCGATGCCAAAGGCCTGACCGCCGAGACTATCGCCAAATTTCAACTTCTCATCAGGTAACCCGGCAACGTCTCTGGGTCCGATACCGGAAACATCAAAGCCACGAAACGAGTTGCCGCCCTTGCGAAACCGGTCTGAAAGACGGACAAAATCGCCGTCGAGCCCCTGAATGTAACCCCATTTCCACTTTGCCGATCCAAGAACATCGTCAAAAAACAATTTCTTGTAAGCCGTCATTTCCAGTTCGGTCTTAATATATTTTGAATCCCCACCAAGCCCGGCAAAATCCTGCTTGAACATGAGTTCATAGCCTTTCGTAGGCCGAACCGGATTGTCCCGTTTATCCATATAAAACGTATAGGCGACAAGCGACGTTGCCCTGGAGCCAAGTTCGCTGCAGATCGCATTTGAGATTTGCCCGGGATTGAAGAAGCAATTCGGCGCGTTAATTTCATCCGTCTTGTACGTATAAAGCAGGTTGAGCCGCGCGCTATCGGTGACCGGAAAACTTGTTCTCAATGCGCCGCCTGTCGACGCCAAATCGTAGCCTGCCTCTTCCCGATAGTCTGTCGTGCTGCGGTAAAGGTCAAAGCCGGCACCGAGATTTCGCCCGAACATATAGGGCTCATAGAAAGATATGTCGGCTTGTTGACGCCGATTGGAACCGGAAATCCTGAACCTCAAAGTCTGACCACGTCCCAGCAGGTTGCGCTCCGAAATAGACAGGTCGCCCGCAACGCTGTCTGCAGAAGAGAAGCCGACACCGAATGAAAATTCACCAGTCGATTGCTCTTTGACCTTCACCTTCAGAATTGTCTTGTCAGCGGCCCCGCCTGGTTCTTCCTCGATCTCCACTTCCTCAAAATAACGCAAGGACTGGACAAGACCCTTTGAGCGGTCCAGGCGTATCCGATTGTACGCATCACCCTCAGACAACCGCATTTGTCGGCGTATCACCTGATCGAGCGTTCGGGTATTGCCGATAATATCAATGCGTTCCACATAGACGCGAGGGCCTTCCTTCATACGGAAGGTAATATCGACGGTTTTTTCGTCCGCCCTTTTTCGCGGGCGAGGCCTTATATCAACAAACGCATAGCCAAATTGACCGGCTACCAGCGTCAACGACTCTACGGTGTCATCAATCTTGTCCGCATTGTAGATCTCGCCTTCTTCGAAAGTTATCAGGCCTTCAAGCAGCGCTACATCAAAGTCTTCGAATGTCGTATCGATTGAGCCTTTGCCAAAACGGTACTGTTCACCCTCGCTGACTGTGAAAGTTATGAAGAATTCCTTTCTGTCAGGGGTCAATTCGGCCACCGCAGAGGTCACCCGAAAGTCGGCGTACCCATGGGCTTCATAGAACCGACGCAAAAGCTCCTTGTCATAGGTCATCTTGTCCGGATCGAAATTGTCCTGCGATGTCAGGATATTCCACCATCGACTTTCGTCCGTGACGATAACGCCCCTGAGCTGCCGATCACTAAAGGCTTTGTTGCCAAGGAAATTGACCCTGCGAATACCTGTGGTCGGCCCTTCACTGATCTCAAAGACCAGATCGACGCGGTTCTGAGCCAGCTTAACAACCTTGGGCTCTATCTCGACGGCAAATCGTCCCTTCCGTCTGTAGAGCTCGATCATCGCCTGCATATCGGATTCGACATAGGACCGGGTATAAATCAGTCTGGGCCGCAGCTTGATTTCCTCAAATATTTCATCGTCGTCCAGCGCCTTGTTGCCCTCAAGGACAACCCGATTGATGATCGGATTTTCATCGACTTCAATAACAACTTTCGTGCCCTGACGCACAATCCGCACATCGGCAAAGAGTTGGGTGTAGAATAGTTCCTTCAAAGACCGGTCAATCTCCCCAACGTTATAAACGTCACCGACCTTGAATTGAACGTACGACAGCACTGTCGCCGTCTCGATCCGGTGATTTCCCGAAACTTCAATCTTTTCAATGATCGTGGGAGCACTGGCGGACTGTGCGCTGGCCGCTTGCACCAACATCACAGACATCAAAAAAGTGGCAATAACCGCCCCAGTCAGGTGCGTTACGCGAAGCCGTGCAAGGCTTTGGGACATTACAATAAACACAATACCTTCAATCCAGCCTTTGATTGTGGCGTCTTGCTGAGCATAAAGCCTGACAATGAGCCTGCTTACAGGGTTGGCAATTTTGTTGAAAAGACCGACCAAAAGATCCCGGATTCTAACCGAGCACACCTATGTCAACGAGGTCATTCACAGTTGCATACACCATGGTCGATAAAACGATTAACAAGCCGATTCGAAAACCCACCTCCTGCGTACGTTCGCTAAGCGGGTGCCCCAATACGGCTTCGAATGCGTAATACAACAAATGTCCCCCGTCCATCAATGGAATTGGAAAAAGATTTATCAATCCAACACTTACCGACAGGACGGCGATCATACCAATCACCGCCAGAACACTGACCTGCGCCATTTGACCCGAATATTTTGCAATCCTGATAGGACCACCCAGCTGGCGTGCATCTTCCTTGCCGCTTATGACCCGGCCCAGGTAGACGAAGGTGCGCTCAATGATAACCCCGGTTTGTGTCACGCCTTTGGCTACAGCAGAAACCGGACCGTGACGAACCCGATGAATATCCTCCTCCGCGGCCCGGGGAGAAACACCGATCTGCCCTATCTTCTGCCGGTTTCCAAATTCGTCTTCAATCTCCACGCGGCGCGGTGCGAGATTGAGAACAACTTCTTCGGCCCCCCTCAGGACAACAATCTCAATGTCTGTCTCGGCACTCATGGAAATCAACATTGCCAGCTCGTGGAAACTCTCAATATTCCTTCCAGAGATAGTAAGAATAAGGTCTCCCACTTCAAAACCGGCTTCCTCTGCGACACTTTCCTCCACAACCCGGCCTACAACGGGATCCATATAGACTTCTGTCCGAACCATATAAATCGCGGAAAAGATGACAATACCCAGAATGAAGTTCGCAATTGGACCAGCCGATACAACAGCCGCCCTCTGCCACAATGGCTTGAAGTGCAGCAGGTCATCAGGATCATGACCCTGGTCCCGTGCGGCCGCGGCAAATTCTTGCAGCTTTTCCCGGTCGGGGATACTGGCCGGCCCCAGATCACCAGCAAATTTCACATAGCCGCCAAAGGGTAACAGGCAGACCTTCCACCGCGTCCCCATTTTGTCAGTCCGGCCAAACAGTTCTTTTCCGAAGCCAATGGAAAAAGCGTCAATGGAGACGCCGCACCATCTGGCAACCATAAAATGGCCCAGCTCATGAAAGAAAACCACGACCGTCAGTACGACCAAAAATGCGACCGGGTAAATAAACATCCCGATAGGTGAAGAAAGCTCCATACACTTAAACCCTGTCTCAAACTCAAACCCAAAGAAGAAATCAACGGCCCAAAAGCCGGGTAACCCGGTCGATTTCAATTCATCACTAACAATTCACTGCGGCCATCTCACGCCGCAGCTACTTCGCCCGAGCGCTTCAGGGCCCATTCCCTTGCAGCGCGATCAATGCAGAGTACGTCTTCGAGACTCGTTGGCGAACCAGTGCCAATTCCCTCATTCTGCCCCATAAAACTTATTGTTTCCTCGACAATACGAACAATTTCATGAAAACCCATCCGTCCGGCGAGAAACTCTGCAACAGCGACCTCATTGGCAGCGTTGAGAATAGTAGGTGCCGCTCCTCCGCTTTGCAAGGCACCACGCGCCAGCCCCAAAGCCGGGAAACGGTCGTGGTCAGGCGCCTCAAAGGAAATCGTGCCCAAACTCGCCAAATCCAGCCGTTTTACTGCAGCATCCATCCGGTCGGGCCATGCCAGCGTATAGGCGATTGGAACCCTCATATCGGGCGACCCCATTTGCGCCAGCACCGAGCCATCACGATAGGCGACAAAGCTGTGCACGACAGATTGTGGGTGGATGACAATATCGATTTGATCCGGCTCAACGGGAAAAAGATAAGCCGCTTCAATGAGTTCCAGGCCCTTGTTCATAAGGGTCGCCGAGTCGACGGAAATCTTCGCCCCCATGGACCAATTTGGATGAGCGACCGCCTGAGCCGGCGTCGCATGAACAATTTCGGCCTTTGACCATGTCCGAAACGGACCGCCCGAAGCAGTCAGCGTAATCTTCTCGACGGCCTCTGGCCGGTCAAAATCAAACACCTGATAGATTGCATTGTGTTCAGAATCGACCGGCAACAGGGTCGCCCCGGCACGCTTCACCTGATCCAGAAAGATCGCACCCGCGGATACCAGGCATTCCTTGTTGGCAAGCGCCACCGTCCTACCCCGTTTGACGGCTTCCATCGTTGGTGCGAGACCAGCAGCCCCGACAATGGCCGCCATGACCCAGTCTGCTTCGCCTGCCCCTGCTTCCCTCAGAGCAGAGGCACCCGCTGCGACATCAACGCCGGAACCTGCGAGCAATGTCTCCAGATCGCCGAGTTTTGCTTCATCAGCTATTACAACTCGCTCCGGCCGAAATCCGCGGGCAAGGTCCGCAAGACCTGTAACATCCTGATTTGCTGTAAGGACTTCAACCGAAATGGGACCCTCGTGAGCGTGTCCGGACGCGGCCACGTTGAGGTCACGAACCAGTGCCAGAGTGGACTGGCCGACGGAGCCGGTAGCACCAAGAATAGCAATTTTCCTGGGTTTCATATCCAACGGTGCTTCTCCTTAGTGTCGCTTCGAAAAATCAACCCTGGCTCCAGATCAACAAGGTTCCACCGTGCCATACCTGAAGGAGACCAGCGGCCATCAGGACAAACAGGAGACCGTCAAAGCGGTCAAATACACCGCCATGCCCGGGAATTAAACTGCTGAAGTCTTTAACACCAAAATGACGCTTTACCGAAGATTCAGCCAGATCGCCAATTTGCGAGATCACGCTCAGTTCGGCGGAGATCAAAATAAAGGTCAAAAACGACCCCTCCCCAACCCACAGCGCCATCACCAGGCCAGCCACCATGGCCAGAGCAACCCCGCCGGCAAAGCCTGACCAGGTCTTGTTCGGCGAAATTCGCGGTGCCAGCTTGGGTCCTCCCAGCGACTTGCCAACGATATATCCGCCGCTATCGCTCCCCCAGACAACCAACAGGATCCAGACAATGGTCGCAATCCCGTATGCACCATCCACACCTGCCCGCAGCCAGATGAAAGACAACATCGGCAGAAAAAGATAGGGCACGCCAAGGGCTGCCCATGGCGCCGATTGTCTTTGCCGGATCGCCAGAAAGTAAACCAGCACTGTAGTAAAACCGGTTAAAAGCAAAGCAAAAGTCCATTGCCCCGCAAGCCCCAGCGCCAGAGCACCGGCAAGTAAAGCGGTATAAATCAGCACGTAACCGGTGATTTTACCTTTGTTTTCCTGTCCGAGAACCAGGCGATTCCATTCAAACGCCATCAGCGCTGAAACAAAAACCAGCGACAAGGCAAACGGCCAACCGCCGACATAGACAAAGCCAAGGGAAACCGGAATCAAGATCACTGCCGAGATGAGCCGTGCTTTCAGCCCCTCATTCA
>JAUWTJ010000119.1 GCA_030614785.1 Alphaproteobacteria bacterium
CCCGAACAGCACGGGCTCGCCGGCCGGTATATTATGCAGGGGCGCGATCTACCGGGCGCTCTCGAACGGTTCCGCACCGCCCTGCCATATCATGAGAGCGGCAGCAGCCTGGAGATCGAGGCCAAGGGAAACGAGCTGCGCATCGGCTACCGGAACGTCTATCAGGACATTGTTGGTTGGCGACATTTCGGCGACTACAAGCTCTGCGTGATCGCCAACGTAATCAGTGGCTACCTCGGTGACGGCTGGCGGCCATTGCGGATCGAGACCTGCAATGCCAAGGGTCCCTGGGAGCAGGATCACGAGGATTTTTTCGCTGCCCCGGTGCACTGCCGGGAGGACCGGACCGCCATCGTCCTCGAGAGGGAAACCGTGAGAACAAACGGACAGGCGCGCGCCATAGAACCCCGTCAGATGGTGAGCCTCGGTGATTTGCGCCGCCTGGGAGAGACGCTTCCGCGGGACTTACCGGCTGTAGTCGCAAATATCGTCGAGCGCCGTCTCACGAGTGGGGCCGCCGATCTCGACGGCACGGCGGCGACGCTGGGTCTCGGATCCCGGACTCTGCAGCGCCGTCTCGGCGAACATGGCCTCAGCTACCGTGATCTGGTGTTGCGCCAGCGCATGCGCCGGGCGCATGAGCTGCTGGCAGAGCCGGAACTGACGGTGCGTCAAGTAGGTCGAGAAGTCGGCTATAGTTCGACGCCCCAGTTCACGCGCGCCTTCAAGACACACTTCAAGGCCACGCCGCAAGAATTCCGGGAATCCACCTTTTGACCTCGTGCCGTCTCCTGCCACGATCCACGATGCACAGCGGTTCGGCATATCGAAATCCGTCTGCGGCGCGGCGGTTGCGTTTTTAGGACCCTTCGCCGTGTAGATCACGATTGTTCGATTTTTCGATTGCGTCTTTCCAAACCCGGAAGCCCAAAAAGCCGAACATACTTGCTGCGACCGCTTCGGCTCAGAACCGGTAGTCAGAGGCTCCGACAGATTTCATCCGCTGTGCGATATAGACCGGACATCAAAGCTCGAAATGTCCTGTGTGGATGGCTCCCGCGTTGCAAGGATTATTGTTGGTGCGGCGATTTGGTCGGGTGCAGTCTTGTGTCCGGCCTGTTGATGCGGTGCTATGACCGCTGGCCTTGATGGTATCCGCGGATCGGGTCCCAGTCTGGTTAGCGGACTGTTGCGTCCTGGACATTTGTCGGGTTGTCCCGATCCCCGGTCTGACCGGTTCGCCATCACTTCGCATCGTCCTCGCAATAGCTGATCGCTTCGGTGATTTCGAGCGATCGGATCCTCACGTCGTCACCTCCCGCGTTGAAGGCTGAGGCGCGCGGTAAGTCTCACCACGGGTCATGACGGCCCAGGCGATCCGTGCGACCTTGTTGGCCAGTGCGACAGCGACCAGCTTGGCCGGCTTTCTCTGCAATAGCTCGGCAGCCCAGGGCTGAGCCTCCGGGTGGTGGCGAACCCATCGCAGCCGTGATGTCATCCCGTTCACCAGCAGACGGCGCAGATACTGATCGCCCATCTTGGAGATGCGACCCGAACGCTCCTTGCCGCCACTGGACCTGGGCCGGGGTGTTAACCCCAGCCAGGCGGCAAACTGCCGGCCTGAGGTGAACTGCTGCGGATCGGTGACGGAAGCGGCCAGGGCCGAGGCCGTGATGATCCCAATGCCCGGGATGGTCTGGAGGCGTTTTACGACCTGATTGTCTCGCGACCAGGTCTTCAGATCCCTCTCGAGAATGCTTGTCCGGACCTGCAGATCGCGGACCTGCTCCGCCAGGATGATGACGACCTTGGCCGCCAGCGCAGGAATGTACAGTGCCTCGCCATCAAGAAGCCGTTCGACAAGTTTGAGCGCGTGCTGAATGCCTTTTGCCAGCACGATGCCGAACTCGGCCAGCTGGCCACGGATCATGTTCACCAGCTGTGTGCGTTGCCGGATCAGCAGATCGCGCGACCGGTGCAGTGCCAACATCGATTGCTGCTCGGGTGACTTCATGGCGACGAACCGCATCGTCGGCCGCCCCACCGCCTCGCAGATGGCCGCCGCATCGCCCGCGTCGGTCTTGCCGCGCTTGACATAGGGCTTCACGTAAGCGGGAGGCATCAGCTTGACCTCGTGGCCCAGTGCCGCGATCTCCCGCGCCCAGAAGTGGCTCGTGCCACAGGCCTCCATGCCGATCAGGCAGGGCGCAAGCCGGCTAAAGAATGGCATCACCTGGCGCCGGCGCAGCGCCTTGCCGACGATAACCGCTCCCGCTTCATCAATGGCGTGTACCTGAAAGACGTTCTTGGCCAGATCAAGGCCGACTGTGCTAACCTTCATGATGGATGGCTCCTCTTGCTCGTGGTCGTCGATGACAACCACACTTTGGCACCTAGATGCCGGGAGCGGGAGCCATCCACCCCATCTGGTTAGGACCCAAGAGCGGTCGCGCTCACAAGAAGGCCGGAACCGCTGTTGTTAGTCGAGGTTGTTGAAAAACTACTTTCAAGCCCGGCTGG
This sequence comes from Alphaproteobacteria bacterium, assembly GCA_030614785.1. GTDB lineage: Bacteria > Pseudomonadota > Alphaproteobacteria > M2410 > M2410 > JAUWTJ01. The sequence goes on from JAUWTJ010000119.1 coordinate 2,521, forward strand.
CGCAACAATGATTCGTGTGGCCAGCCTCACAGGCAATAATGATTCACTCCCGCGACGTTACTAATTCCAATATTGCTCGCCCGGCTTCGCGCCCAGGGTTTTTCAACAGCCTCAGCCATAACCGGACAACCGACGCCTACTTCATGCCTGCATGCCCTGAGGCTCAGAACAGGTCAATCGGAGCTTTGTGGCCGATCGAGCAGCACGGCAATCAAGCAAGAGAACCGTTAGGCTGGCCCACTAATTGCGCTGAATCAATGACGGCGATAGATGCCAATTTTAGCCTTGTATCGGTGGCGGTAAGACCGCGCCAGGCTCTCTCATAGGAACTGGATCACTCCATGGGGTTAGGGCAGTTGAGTAAAATGCGTTATGTTGCGGTCCCCTCAAGCTACGGGAGAAATTCGGTATGATCACCAAAAGCATCTCCGCAGTTGCTTCTGCTTTGTGCATCTTGGCGCTTCTGTCGAGTGGCGCAGTTGTGGCGGCAGAGCCCCAATATTCGGGCTTCATAGAAAACTACCCCGATCTGAAGTCCGATCCCCGGAATCCCGGCGCAATGATATGGGAAAAGCCCGGCCTGGACCGATCAGCTTACAGCGCGGTAATGATCGAGACTATCGACATCTTCATCCATCCGCAGTCGAAGTATAAAGGTATCGACGCCAACGACATGAAGGCGATTTCAGATGCGTTTTACAAAGATATCGTTGATGTCCTGGAGCCCGATATCCCGGTGGTAAGTAAGCCGGGACCAGGGGTTCTAGTGGTGCGTCTTGCGATCACCAATGTGCACTTGAAAAAGAAGAAACGTGGCCTGCTGGGCTACACGCCCGTCGGACTTGTCGTGACTGGCATGCAGGACCTTGCCGGCAAGCGCGTCAGACTGATGGATGCTACACTTGAGGGCGAAAGTTTCGATGGCCAAACAGGCGAACGTCTGGCGGTCGTCGTCGATACCCAGGCCGATCTGCCGGGCAAGAAGGGCGAAAAACCATCCTGGGATCAAATCGCGAAGACCCTGAGATCCTATGCAGAACGTTTCAGGTCCGAAGCGCTCAAGCGCTGAACGTAAAACCGTCGCGCTCGCGCGGATTATTGCTCTGTGCTTCGACTTCGGACCGGTTCGTTAATAGGAGTTTGTCACGAGTATGGGTCGAACAGTCAGACTGGCGGTCATTCAACGGCTCCACCTGGTGATCCGGTACCCCAACCGTTGGAGTTCTACGGAGATTTGTCATGAAAGTCGGAACAACCTTCATTTTGATGGTGATCGGCACAGCTGTTTTCATGGGCTGTGCTCCCACCTACAATGTCAAGGAAGAACCGTCTCCGTCAGGTTTTCTGGGCAACAACTATGCAAAACTGAAACCCGGTACGGGTCCAGACCAAGCGGCGCAAAGATACATCAGTCCGGATGCAAATTTTCGTCGATACAAGGCGGTTTTAGTGGCCCCGGTACTGTTCTATTCAAGTGCAGGAAGGGATCTGCCGCCGCAACATCGCCAAACCCTGGCCAACAACTTCTACATTGCGGTTGGCACTGAACTTGGGAAGGACTACAAGCTCGTCGATCGGCCACAGCTGGACACGATTCGCGTCCAGTTCGCCATAACCGAAGCGACGGCAAAGCGTGTCTGGGTCGATACCGTTTCGACTATCCTGCCGATCGACGCGGCGGTGAAAGCGGGGAAGCAGAAGTTCACCGGAAACCCGGAATTCACGGGTACGTTTGCAATCGAGTTTAAAGCGACCGATTCAATGAGTGGCAAGCTTATGGCGGCCGCCATCGACAAGCGCGCAGCCGGCGTGGGGTTTAGCGGCGATCACTTCGAAAAGTGGGACGATGTTGATCAAATTTTGGAGTTCTATGCCAAGATCTTACGCTATCGGCTCTGTAGAGAGCGGCGTGACACCAATTGCGTCCCGCCGAAGCGTCAATAGTCGGGTCCTTGTTGGGGTGGTTTCGGCCAATGAAACCCAGGCCAAAACCCTATAAGTGGACCGAAGCAAAACGAGTCTGTCCCAGGGGCGAGGCACTGAGAATCAGGTGAGGTAGCAATGATAGCGAACGGCAAGGGCCCGAGGGCATTCGAGTTGACATCGAATCTTAGGGTGCATGGAAACGACCGCAAGCAGTGGCGATCGCGTCGTCCGGGTTTTCCGCATGGCCTTACAGTTCTGTGTATTGCCGTTGTTCTGATGCTCGTGGCTTCCAGCCCTGCATTTAGCCAGGCCGGACCGGCGGCTACCGGTCTTGCCGCCAATGCCTCCAACGCCGAAACCGTCTACCTCAATCCCGCCGGCATGACCCGGCTGGATGGGATGCAGTTCAGCGGCGCACCCAGCATCGCCTATTATAACAACGAATTCCGCATCTTGCCGGGCAGCACGGAAGGCGCGGGAACCTCGATCAAAGACAGCGGTTTTGTGGGCATCCCCTCTGCCGCGCTGTCCTATCAGATCAATGACCAGTGGTGGGTGGGTATCGGCCTCACCATCCCAGTCGGAATCGGCAGCGATTGGCCGGACAATTGGGCAGGCCGCTACATCACGCAGGAGAGCACCTTTCTGGCAGTCGCCGCAACGCCTGCGGTAGCCTACCGGGTGAACGATTGGTTTTCGATCGGCGCGGGTGTCAATCTGAGCTACGTCTCTGCGCAAACCCGCGCCGCCATCAACAATGTTGCTGATAACGTGCCTGACGGCCGTGTCGAGTACGAGGGCGACGGTTTTGGTGTCGGCGGGACTCTGTCCTTCCTCTTCGAGCCGTCCGAGAGAACACGCTTCGGGCTGGTTTACCGCAGCGAGACGCAGACCGACGTGGAGGATACACCGCAGTTTACGAATCTTGGGCCGATCCGCGAAGCGGTGCTCCAGCAACTCGGTGTTCTGGGAGCGCCGGTCGAGACAGTCTCCACAATCCCGCAGTCGGTGGGCGCCGGCGTCTACCACGAGCTCACCGACATTGGAGTGTTACCGCCGACCTTGTCTGGGCAGATTTCAGCGAGTTCGGTTTCAGCGAGGTGACGGTCGGAGACACATCGGTGGCCGTCAGCTCATCCTTCGAGGACATCTGGGCCGGGTCGGTCGGCGTGGGGAGGAAGCTCAACGAAAAATGGGCTGTATCCGCGGGCGCGATGTATGCCTCGTCGGGTGCCGACGCCCAAAGCCGCACA
>JAUWTJ010000139.1 GCA_030614785.1 Alphaproteobacteria bacterium
ACCATTTCGATCAGAGTGGGGCTACCCAGCTCTTCAAGATCGGCACGCCTCAGCACATCAACCGGCAATTCGGCATTTTCCGGGGTTCCCCGGATGTGAGACCCGGTGACGATGATTTCCTCAACATCGTCCTGGGCCATGGCACCCTGCGACAGAAGCCCTATCGGGGCCGCCGTAGCAAGCGCTGCTGCCATTAGCAGTTTACTTTTAAATTTCATCGATTTTTTCCCTCTCTCCGACGAATTATTAGAAAGGCAAACACACGCCGCAATCATCAACGACCACGTCGCTGCGCCCCTCAAAGATCAGATTGTGGCACCCTGGCTGGCAACGTCGCACTGTTGCATTCAATGGACAGTACCCATAATCGAGCACGGCAAACCGAAGACCAGAGAATCCACAAATTCTGTCTCGTTAACGCTATCCGATTTGATAGACCAGGCAAATGTATTCGCAGGATTCTACCCGGAAATTTCAAAAAACGTGTCCTTAAGGACACGGTTTGGGGCCCAAATGGAACCAGTTTCAACTCATCCGAGTCGGGCAAAACTTCCACGTGCAAGCCATTATGAAAACGCCCTCAAATTCAAGGTGATAGATTGATGGAAGCGCTCGATCAGGATAGACAGGGCTCATGACACTTCATGAAACCAAAACTCCCCGGGAAACTCCCCGGACTGCGTATGGCGCCTGCCACCCTGACCCCTCGCTTATGCGCAAGATAGAGTGGGCGCGACGCACGAGCCATTCTCGCAGGCTCTACCTCATATCCTCGCTGATGCGCAAATCGGCACTTCGGGTGATCGGAAGCGGCTCCGTTGACTATGACTTTCGCGGTATGAAGGTTCGGTTCAGGCCGAATGGCAACACTGCAGAAAAGCGCGCGCTGCTCAATCCGGCCCGATTTGACGCGACAGAACTTGCCTTCATTGAGGCCAACCTTCCGGTGGGCGGCGTCTTTCTGGATATCGGGGCCAATGTGGGCCTTTATTCCCTTGTTGCGGCGAAGACGTCGGGCCCTCAGGGCCGCATCCTCGCCTTTGAGGCCAACCCGCCGGTAATGGCGCGCCTGGCGTTTAACGTCACCAGCAATCCGCCGGATGAGACAGGCCTTGCGACTATTGATCTGATTGGCAAAGCTGTAACGGGCGAAAACGGCCCTGTCACTTTTGCCCCACCTACCGGCAATCTGGGGGAAGGACGCGTGCTGGATGAAGGAGAGACACAAGACGGCAGCTTCACTGTTGAAGGGGTCCGACTGGAAGACTGTCTGGCTACATTCGGTATCATCCACACGGACATTATGAAGATTGATATTGAGGGCCATGAGCTGCAGGCGCTTGAGCCCTTTCTGACAAAGGCCCCCGCGTCGCAGCATCCGACCTTCATGATTGTTGAACGCGGCAGCGAGGAACACTGGCAGCCGCTCGCCGCCCTCTTCCGCACGGCAGGATACGAGCCTCACAAGTCTTGCCATATGAATGAAATCTGGCAGAAAACAGGATAGACAACATATTTGCACACTTCATATCTGTGATATAATACATTTTCCATTAAATATGTGGTTAATTGGCCTTCAACCCTTTGACAGTATGCTTTGTCGCTTCTATATGAAGCCCAACAGTATTCCTTAAGCGGTAGCAGTCTTCCATGACAAATCTCACTCACTTGCAACGCCTTGAAGCGGAGAGCATTCACATCATGCGCGAGGTCGCATCGGAGTGCGAGAACCCGGTGATGCTCTATTCTGTCGGCAAGGACAGCGCGGTGATGCTGCATCTGGCGATGAAGGCCTTTTATCCTTCCAAGCCACCCTTCCCGCTGATGCATGTGGATACCACCTGGAAGTTCGGTGAGATGATCCAGTTCCGCGACCGCATGGCCGCCGAGCTCGGACTTGATCTGATTGTGCACGTCAATCAGGACGGCGTAGACAAGGGCATTGGCCCGTTCAGTCATGGCAGTCAGATCCATACCGACGTCATGAAGACCGAGGGTCTGAAACAGGCGCTCGATAAATACGGCTTTGACGCAGCCTTTGGCGGCGCGCGGCGCGACGAAGAAAAATCCCGCGCCAAGGAACGTATCTTTTCGTTTCGCTCCGAAAGCCATCGCTGGGATCCCAAGACCCAGCGCCCGGAACTGTGGAACCTCTACAACAGCCGCATCCACAAGGGCGAGAGCATGCGGGTCTTTCCCTTGTCCAACTGGACCGAGCTGGACATCTGGCAATATATTTACCTCGAAGAGATCCCGATTGTTCCGCTCTACCTGGCCAAGATGCGCCCGGTGGTCGAACGTGATGGTACACTGATCATGGTCGATGATGACCGGATGCCTCTGGAGCCCGGCGAAAAGCCCGAGATGAAGATGGTGCGATTCCGGACGCTGGGGTGTTATCCGCTGACCGGCGCGGTTGAATCCAGCGCCGATACGCTGCCTGCCATCATTCAGGAAATGCTGCTGACCAAAACGTCGGAACGTCAGGGCCGGGTGATTGATCACGATGCTGCAGCATCGATGGAAAAGAAAAAGCAGGAGGGCTACTTTTAATGGCTCACCAGTCAGACCTCATTGCAGAAGATATTCTTGGCTATCTGAAGGCTCAGGAGAACAAGAGCTTCCTGCGTTTTATTACCTGCGGCAGCGTCGACGATGGCAAGAGTACGCTGATCGGCCGCTTGCTCTATGATTCCAAAATGATCTTTGAAGATCAGATGGCGGCGATTGAAAACGACAGCAAGTCGGTTGGCACAACAGGCGACGAGGTCGACCTGGCGCTGCTGGTTGACGGTCTTGCGGCCGAGCGCGAACAGGGCATTACCATTGATGTTGCCTATCGCTTCTTTTCAACCGACAAGCGCAAGTTCATTGTCGCTGATACGCCCGGCCACGAGCAATATACCCGCAACATGGCGACCGGGGCCTCGACCGCTGACCTTGCGGTTATTCTCATTGATGCGCGCAAGGGCATACTGACCCAGACGCGGCGTCACTCGTTCATCTGCTCCCTCATCGGCATTCGCCATATAATCCTGGCCGTCAACAAGATGGATCTGGTGAATTACGATCAGGAGACCTTCGAGACGATCGACAAGGATTATCGCGCTTTTGCCAAAGATCTCGGCCTCGATAATATCGTCAGTATACCTATTTCTGCTCTGACCGGCGCGAATGCCCTGAACCGCAGCGAC
>JAUWTJ010000106.1 GCA_030614785.1 Alphaproteobacteria bacterium
ACGATCACCGTATCCAATGTGTTCGGTGCGCCGCTGTACAACATCAGCATCGTCGACCGCTTCCCGGCCGGCTTCAAATACGTGGCCGGTTCCGCCCGCCTGAACGGCAATCCGGCCGAACCGCAGATCAACGGCCTCGAACTGGTCTGGGATGAGCTTAACCTGCAGGTCAACCAGAAATACACAATCAAATTGTTGCTGGTGGTGGGTTCCGGTGTCTCCGAGGGCAAATATGTCAACCGGGCCCAGGTGCTCGACACTGCCATCGGCACCGCTATCTCAGGGGAAGCGACGGCCACCGTGCGGGTCGTACCTGATCCGGACTTCGATTGCACCGATGTGATCGGCAAGGTGTTCGATGACCGCAATCTGAACGGGCATCAGGACACGGGCGAAAAAGGTCTGGGCGGTGTTCGGGTGGTAACTGTACGTGGCCTGATTGCCACCACCGACAAACACGGGCGCTTCCACATCACCTGTGCGGCCGTACCCGACGAGAATCGCGGCAGCAACTTCATACTAAAACTGGACGAGCGCAGCCTGCCGAGCGGCTATCGCCTGACTACTGAAAATCCGCGTGTTCAGCGCGTCACCCGCGGCAAGATGATCCGCTTCAACTTTGGCACGACCATCCACCGCGTGGTGCGCATCGATATCGCTGACGGCGTGTTCGAACCGGACACTACCGAACTGCGATTACAGTGGGAGCCCAGGATCGCCCAGCTGCTGGAAGAACTGAAGAAGGCGCCGTCCGTGCTGCGTCTTTCCTACCTTGCCGATGTCGAACGGGAGGGTTTGGTACGTAAACGTCTGGGTGCATTGAAAAAAGAAATCACCAAAAAATGGAAGCGGTCGGATGGCGGCTATCGGCTGACCGTTGAAACCGAAGTTTTCTGGCGACGCGGCGCGCCACGGGCCGGCAGGCGATAAGGGAGCATTGGAATCCATGTCCCTAACCCCATTCATACTGATGCTATGCATGTTGAAACGCGGTCTCGCCATTGTGTGTGTGTGCGTGATCACAGCGGCAGGTGCAGAGGCTTCTATGGGGGTAAGGGAAACGGACGCGCGCGCAGAGGCGGCCGAGAGGCATCTTCCGGCCGACGAGTCTTTCACGCCCTGGATCCATGACCCGGTGATCTTCGAAGAGGATGAAGGCGATCGAACGGAGATGCGCGCGACGGTTGAACAGGATATCAAAACAATCAAGCTCGACAACCTGGTTGCGGCTATCCATTTCGGCCTGGGTGAGGCGGAGATTCCCGAGAACTACCTCCAACGTCTTCGCGATGTGCTCGACAGCATGCGCGATCGTGCCAATGTGAGAATCCACTTTATTGGCCATACCGATTCCCTGCCGCTCAGGGAGGCCTTGAGGGAGCGCTACGGCGACAACGTCGGGCTGTCGCGCGAACGGGCGGGCCCCACCGCCGAATATTGCCAGTGGGCCCTGAACCTTCCCCCCGAAGCCATTTCCTACGAAGGGCTCGGCGACAGCCAGCCGGTCGCCGATAATGCGACCGAGGAAGGGCGGCAGCTTAACCGGCGCGTGGAAGTGCAGGTATGGTACGACAAGATCAGTGAAAAGCAGGTCGAGAAGGAAGTGATCGTTCCCCGCGAGGTGAACCGCATCAAGATCTGCCGGACCGAGACGGTGTGTAAATTGCGTTACAAGGAAGGCCATTCTCATAGAGCGCGCGTAAAGAACCTGATTGTACCCTTGCATTACGACGAAGGTATGGCGGATGTGCCCGATGCCTTTCTGGGTCAGGTCAGACATGCGCTGACAAATCTTGGCAGCAAACCGAATCTTGTCGTCAAGTTTGTCGCCTATACGGATAACAGTCCGCTGAAAGCACGAGACCAGCGCATCTACGGCGACCATAGCGGATTCTCCAAAGCGGTGGCCCGTCGCATTTCACTCGCCGTGCAGGAAGACATGGGATTGCCCAATGCTGCCATCGAAAGCGAGGGCAGGGGCGCGTCACAGCCTATCGCCTCCAACGATACACAACAGGGACGGGCGTTGAATCGGCGCGTCGAAGTAGAATTCTGGCACGACGACCCGCTGCAGGATCTGCCCGATGAACCCCAACTGTGTCCGGACGCCACTGGTACCGAAACCGTCACCCGGGTTTACAACGCATCGTCAGGCAGCATTGAGCCGATCCTGTTCAAGAACGGCAAACCGGTTGTGCCGGCCGGCTATACCGAACATTTGCGCCGCATCATGGATGAGATCAGTAACAAGACCGATGTCCGCTTACGGTTTGTCGGCTATACCGGCAATGAACGCCTCGATCGGCGTACGGCCGCGGTTTACGGGGATGACATCGGGTTGTCCATGGCGCGCGCACGGCGGGCCATGGAGCTTGTAAGCGAGCAGATGGGATTGACCGAGGGGCAGGCGGAGTTCGACGGCCGCGGCTATGTCCAGTCCGACGACGTTGTCAACACCGGCTTTATCGAGTCCGGCACGTCGCGTGTCCGGGTGCAGGTGGTCTACGATGAGTTGGTCCTCCTCGATGACTACGAGGGCGTAGAGGTCACCCCTATGATCCGTGAGGTGAATCCAGCCAATCCCTTTGCTCTAAATCTCATGCGCATCACAGTCGACGGAAAGCCGCTCGATGATCCAGGCAAATGCAGCTCGGATGTACAGCGCTGCACCGACGTGGCCCTTGAAAACGCCCAAATCCAGTTCAAGCACGACAGCCTCAAGCTGGAAGCGCGGCTGAACGTGACCGCCTGGCCGCGCACGATCCGCTATCAGGATTTGAAAGATACGGCTTTTGCCGAAAACCTGGTGCGTTTTCGCCTGTACGCCAACTACCGTAGCTTTTTTGAGCGGCCGGAGGTCAGGATATTCGAAGAAGCGCAGTCCGTACGCGACATGCCCATCGAGATCATCGCGATGGATGCCGACGGTATGGCCCAATGGCAGCCCGAGTTCGTGACTTTCTCCGCGCCGGTGCGCAAACTGAAATATCTGGTGCGGGTGTATGGCGACAAGGGGCTCTTTGACGAGACAAGCACCCAGCCCCTGTGGTTGGTCGACCAAATCGATACCTCGATTGTTGAGGCCGATCCCGGCAAGGAACTGCTGGTCGGTTATGGCGAGAGTCGTATCGCCAGCCGCAATATCCCGCTTCAGGGCGGCACGGTGCAGGTTTACGGTACAGCGATTCCCAAAGGACATGGGGTGTGGATGGCCGGATATGCGGTACCTGTGGACGAAAAGGGCAGTTTCGTGGCCGAAGAAATCCTGCCGGAGGGCATGCATACCGTCGAAGTGGCTGTTCTGGACGAGTTCGGCAACGGTGAACTGTTCCTGCGTGACCTATCGCTGAAAAAGAACGACTGGTTTACGGTGGGTCTCGCCGACCTGACCTTATCCGGTAACAAGACCAACGGGCCGGCCAAACTGCTCGCACCGGATAAACCGCAGTACAGTGAAGACATGAGTCTCCAGGGTCGCCTGGCGTTTTATTCGAACGGCAAGTTCGATAATGGCTGGTCACTGACGGCCAGTGCCGATACGCGCGAAGGACCGCTGGACGAAATCTTTTCCAATTTCATGGACAAGTCCCCCGATGCTCTGTTCCGGCGAATGGATCCGGATTACCACTACCCGACTTTCGGTGATGACAGCACCGTCGCGGAAGATGCGCCGACCATGGGCAAGTTCTACGTCAAGCTTAAAAAAGAGGAAACCTACGGGCTCTGGGGCAATTTCAAGGTCGGGTATAACGATAATGATCTGGCGCATGTGGACCGTGGACTGTACGGCGCCAATCTGCATTTTCAACCCCTTGACACTACCAGCTTCGGCGAGCCGCGCCTATTGTTGGACGGGTTTGCTGCGGACCCGGGGACTGTGGCGGAACGCGACGAGTTCCTCGGCACGAGCGGGTCACTCTATTTTCTGCGGCGCCAGGACGTTTTGGAAGGTTCCGAACGCGTGCGCATCGAAGTCCGCGACAAAGATTCCGGGATAGTTATAGAGGTCAAGAACCTCACAGCGGTACTCGATTACGATATCGACTACTTGCAGGGAAGAATCCTGCTGGCCCAGCCACTGCCCGCAACAGCCGACGACGGCATGCTGGTGGACAGCGGCTCGATCAGCGGGAATCCCGTATTTCTGATGGTTCGATATGAATACACCCCGGGGTTTGATGACCCTAACAACCTGGCTGTCGGCGGTAGAATTCATTACTGGTTCAATGACCACGTCAAGATCGGTGTGACCACTAGCCGGGATGAAGAAGCAGACATCGAAAACAGCCTGGCTGGCGTGGATTTGACCCTGCGAAAGTCTGCAGAGTCGTGGCTCAAACTGGAAACGGGTCGTACCAAAGGTCCGGGCATGTCCGCATCGACCTCCCTTGACGGCGGCTACAACTTCGGCACCTATGATGTGTTTGACAACCGCGAGGTGGATGCCTCGGCTTATCGCATCGATGCCAGTGTCGGCTTCAAGGATATCTTCGATAATGGGCGCGGCCGTCTAACCTTCTACATGCAGAATCGCGAAGGGGGCTATTCAGCACCGGGCCAGGTCACCGATCGGGATTTAGCCCAATACGGCGCAACGGCGCAGCTGCCTCTCAGCAAGAGTTTGAATGTGCGCGCGAAGATGGACCGGCAGGACCAGCAGGAGGGTCTCGAGACCGAGGCCGCCGAACTGGATCTCGATTACCGCATGGGTAAACACTGGACCTTGAGTTCGGGTGTGCGTCATGACAGCCGTCAGGATAACTCGGCGATCGTGCCCGAAACCCAGGAAGAGGGCGACCGTACGGATGCTACAGCCCGGCTGCTGTATGATTCCCGTGCACGCTGGACCACATATGGTTTCCTGCAGGAAACCATTCAGGTCAGCGGCAACCGCGAAGACAACCGCCGGATCGGTATGGGCGGTAGTCTGCGTTTGACGGACCGATTCAACGTGGTCGGTGAAATATCCGATGGCGATCTCGGACCGTCCGGCAGCCTCGGCACGGAGTACCTGTATTGCGATCGGACCACGCTATACAGCAATTACACCTATGAGAACGAGCGAACCGATAATGGTCTGCGTGCCAGGAAGGGCAACTTTGCTTCCGGTTTCCGCACCCGTTATTCGGACAGCGCCAGTGTTTTCCTCGAAGAGCGCTATGCCTATGGCGACGTGCCCACTGGGCTGACACATGCTACTGGTGTGGACCTTGCGCCAACCGATCGCCTTAATTTAGGTGCCAATCTTGATTTCGGCACGCTTAAGGATCATCAGACTGCCGCCGAGATCGAGCGAATCGCACTGGGCGTGAATGCCGGCTATGGATTCGACAAGTTGGATATCGCCAGCGCCCTTGAATATCGGGTCGATAACACCGAGCAGCCGGATACCAGCTTCTCCAAACGTACTACCTGGCTATTTAAAAACAGTTTTAAGTATCAACTGTCCGAGGATTGGCGACTCCTCGGCAAATTCAACTATGCCGTGAGTGCTAGTTCGCTGGGAGATTACTATGACGGTGACTATACGGAAGCGATTCTGGGCTACGCGTATCGCCCTGTCCATCATGATCGTTTGAATGCGCTGCTCAAGTATACTTACTTCTACAATCTCCCATCGGCCGATCAAGAGGCCGGAACCGACACGGGCGTCATTCAGCGCAGCCACATCGGATCGGTGGATGTCATGTATGACCTGACGCCCTCTTGGACCGTGGGAGGCAAGTACGCCCACCGCCATGGCCAGGTGGCCCAGGATCGTGAGAATCCGGAGTTCTTCGACAGTCGGGCCCACCTGTATGTGCTGCGCGCGGACTGGCACTTTGTTCACCGCTGGGATGCCCTGTTCGAGGTGCGCAGGCTTAACCTGCCAGACGCACAGGACAGTCGCAGCGGGGCGTTGCTGGGGATATACCGCCACCTGGGCAATCATGTCAAGGTGGGGGTCGGCTATAACTTCAGTGATTTTTCGGATGATCTGACCCAACTGGATTACAAACACCAGGGTCTGTTCATCAATCTGATAGGGAAGTTTTAGATCTTGTAGGGGCCGACCATTGGGCCTGCCGAGGGCGTCCACATAGGACCGCCCCAATAATTATACGAACGGAGGTGGCAAACATGTTCTGTTGGCTGAAAGGGGTCATTTTAGGGATTTCAGTGCTTGTTTTGAGCTTCACCGCTTATGCACAGGAAATCTCCAGGGAACAGATCAAGGGCTTAGATGAACAGGTTCAGGAAATCAAGAGCGATGTTCTGTCCATTGCGGCGGAACTGAATCAGCTTGAAGAGAAGCTGTTATATCCGTCCAATACGCAGGTCGCGCTATTCGTATCACTGGTCAGCGGCGAAACCTTCCGACTCGACGCGGTCGAGATCCAGTTGGAGGGCAAGCCGGTTGCTCATCACATTTACACCTTCAAAGAACTCGAAGCCCTGCAGAAGGGGGGGGTGCAGCGCATCTATACCGGTAATATCCGGACCGGTGAGCATGATCTGCAAGTCTCTGTCATCGGCAAATCTGGGGGAGGCGCCGATTTCCTGAAAACGGATCGCTTCAAGATCAATAAGGATGTGGGCCCCAAGATCGTGGAAATATCTTTGGGCGCACAAAGCATTACCCTTAAGGATAGGTAGACCATGTACAGGCTGTTTGTTTTATTGACAATTCTGATATTTACGGCGTCTTCGGCGGTGGCCGCTACGTCCGCTCCGAAAGAGCTAAAGGATCTCTATTTCGGAGAGGCCCTGTACTGTGCTTTTCAAGGGGACTGGTTCGAGGCCGTCGCCCGGCTCGACATCGAACTTTCGCAGCACCATGGGCTCGATGAACCCGAACGCGACACCCTATATTACCATATCAACCACGCCGAGTTTGCCGTGGGTGATTTCGAACTGGCCTATCGGATGCACCAACGTGCCGGGCGCGCCATCACGGCGGTCATCGAGGGCAACGTCGAGGAGCCGGTGCGCAACGAGGCCATTTTCCGCCTGGCACGGATCTATTTCCAGAAAGACCAGCCGGTCAATGCCCTGTATGCTGTGGAGCGTATCAGCGGGGTTGTTCCGCCAAATATTCGCGATGATCTGGCTTTCTTGCGGGCACAAATCCTCATGGCGAATGGCCGCTTTACCGAGGCCGCGCGTATTCTGAGAGACCTCCAGGATGCCGAAAGCCTCGAAGGCTTCAGCACCTACAATCTTGGTATTGCGCTGCTCAGGGAAGGGAAGGAGCTTGAGGGGCACCAGTATCTCGACCGTACAGGTCGGATCAACAGCAACGACGCGCTTACGATGGCGATCAAGGACAAATCGAATCTGGTCCTCGGATCTAAGCTGTTGGAAGAAAAAAATTTCGAGGGGGCCAAGCAGGTGCTCGATCGGGTGCGTTTGAACGGCCCCTTTTCCAACCGGGCGTTGCTGGGCTCGGGATGGGCGGATGCCTTCCAGGGACGTTTCGAAAGGGCGCTGGTGCCCTGGAGCACTCTGGTGACGAGGGCGGTCACGGATGCCTCGGTTCAGGAAGCTATGCTCGCCGTGCCCTATGCTTATGGTAAACTTAATGTGCACAGCAAGGCGGCCGTGATGTATGGCAGCGCGCTGGAGAAGTTCGGCACCGAAGTCGATAAGCTCAGCGCATCCATCAAGAGCATCCGCGAAGGTCATTTTCTTCGGGCTCTGGTGCGGGAAGAGCTGAAACAAGATGCCAACTGGGTCGTCAAGCTGCGTAAGCTTCCGCAAACCCCCGAGACCTACTACCTGCTCGAATTGATGGCCTCCCACGATTTCCAGGAATCTCTGAAAAACTATCTTGACCTGGAGCAATTGCGCAGAAAACTGGAGGCCTGGCAAGAGGATCTGGATGCCTTCGAGGAGATCATTGAGCAGCGTCGGGCTTATTACCAGCCACTGCTTCCCGCCATCGACCGTAAATTTCGGCGGCTCGACTCGCAGATGCGTCTGCGTCTGGAACAGCGGGACCGTATCGAACAACGCCTGAAAAACATGCTGGTGGTTCCGAGACCTGATTACCTGGCGACCTCGAAGGAGCGGATCATCAGTGAACAGATTGCGCTTCTGGAACAGAAGCTGACTGGCGGCGGCGCGGCCGTACCCGGCGAGATTGAGGCCCGCTTCAAACGTTTGCGGGGGGTGCTGCACTGGTATATCTACACGGAATATGACCGGCGCTTCACTGAAGCTCACGAACATCTTCGTGAACTGGATCACGAAGTGGATCGGTTGCAAAGGCAGTACACCGCCTTTGTGCGTACCCGTCAGGCCTCCACCCAAAGCTACGAAGGCTACGACGACGCGATCCGCCGGCAGCGGTTCCTGATCCGGGAGGCCCGGGAAAAGGTGGGGACCCTGATGGCACGTCAGGGCCATATGCTTGAAACCATGGCCGTGAATGAACTCAGCGCGCGTCGCGAACGACTCGCCGAGTTCCAAATCAAAGCGCGCTTCGCC
>JAUWTJ010000133.1 GCA_030614785.1 Alphaproteobacteria bacterium
CGACTTTCCTCCTACAGCGTGAACATCTGCTTCGAAAATCATAACTGATCGGGCAAGTTCATTTCACAGAAGCACTAACCTGAGATTTCAAAGGCCCAGGAAACTCTATCAGGAAATGGGAGATAAGATGGGGGCTTTACAGATCATGTTGGTCGGGAACAGCGGTCAACCACTCAATCTCGCTCATTCTTTTCAACTATCCACACTAGATATACCAGCGTAAAAGTGGCCAGCGCGAGGCCGACAGGAAACATATCTCTAAAGGTAATGAGTGACCAAAAAGGTCCAAAATATATCGATCTAGGATAAGCTCTCAATCCAAGCCCAGTCCAGATCATCACTGTACTCCACAAGATCGCATAGGCCAGAACTGTCACGCCAATAGGCGACGCTCCCGGCAACCAATCAACCTCAAGGTAGCCGACCAGAAACCATACCCCTGCGGCACAAGGGACGAATAAGAGGACTCCGAAAGCCCATCTAAATACTGCATTCGCCACTCGTCCCATTTATCTGTCTCCCTACCAGCTCAAGTGCACTCATTGTAGGTACCACGACTTACCGTCGCACTGCCACCGATACCAACACCAAGCCCTGAAGTTCCGCCAGGAAAGAATTCCTCCCAATCAAGATTTTCCACATCCCTTTGAGCCGGGCTTCCAGGAAGTTCCACCGCGACATCAACACTTCAATCCGTCAAGGCCGACCATGAAACCCGTGCCGTCGCGGTTGAGGATCGGGCGCTTGATCAGAGCCGGATGATCGGCCATCAGCATTTCGGCCTTGGCCTCATCCATGTCGTCTTTCAGTTCATCGGGCAATCCGCGCCAGGTTGTGCCGCGCTTGTTGAGCATGGTTTCCCAGCCGATCTGCACGATCCATTCTTTCAGAAGTTTTGGCGGCAGACCATCGAGGCGCAGATCATGGATTTTCGCCGGAGTGCCTCGCTCTTCAAGGATCTTTACGGCCTTGCGGGTCGCGTCGCAGTTTTTCAAGCCATAGACTGTGGTGGTCATTGATCCTGTCCTTAATTGCCGAACTGCCCCCGATCTTTGGGAACGGCCATATCATGACCCGGTTAGAGTATGACCTCAATGAGATGGGGGCCCTTTGTTGCCATGCAGTGAGCGAAGAGGTCATTGAACTCTTCGGTTGTCTCTGCCCGCATGCCCTCGATACCCATGCCGTTGGCGATCGAGACAAAGTCGAGGTCGGGATTTGACAGATCGAACATCGAGAGTGTCTTCGGGCCGGCATTTGCTGCGGCGCCAACATTGTGGAGTTCGAGATTGAGGATCGCATAGGACCGGTTGTTCCAGATCACGGTGGTGACATCGAGCTTCTCGCGCGCGATGGTCCACAGACCCTGGATCGTGTACATCGCCGAGCCGTCGGACTGCAGGTTCACGACCTTGCGGTCCGGACAGGCAACGGCGGCGCCAAGGGCCATGGGGATGCCGGCTCCGATCGCGCCGCCGGTCAGGGCCAGCCAGTCGTGCCTCGGTGCATTGGCGGTGAGCATGAAGGAGGCCATGCCGCTGGTCGTGGATTCGTCTGCAATGATCGCGTTTTCAGGCAGGAGGGCGGCGATCGCATGGCCTGCGGTGCCCGCTGTCACTTTTCCCGACTGCAGTTCTGGACGAATTAGCTTGTTGCGCGGATCTGTTTCCAGCTTGTCGATGGACGGTGCACCAACTTCATCGGCAAGCGCTTCGAGGGCCGCGACCTGATCGTCAGCCGGTGTCGAGAACTGGAACGGCTCAACGCCTTCGGGAACGCAATCTGACTTCTTGCCCGGATAGGCAAAGAAGGTCACCGGTCTGCCCTGACCCACCAGGATGAGCTCGTCGCAGCCGTCCATGGCTTCATAAATTTGATCCGGGAAGTAGGGAAGCTTCGGGATTTCTACCCGGCCCTCACCGCGTTCCGCACGCGGATAGAATGTCGAAAGATAGACCGTGGCACCGGTTTTCTCGCGAATGCGCGCCAGCGCTTCAAGGCCTTTTTCCCGGATAGCGGTTCCGTTGACCAGCATGACGGCGCGGCTGGCTTTTTCAAGGCGCCTCGCAGCGTCGGTGATCCGGTCCGAGGGAACCGCATGAGGGCCGCTGATGGCAACCTTCTCGGCAATCTTGCCGCCGTCATCCCATGCAGTGTTGGCGGGCAGAAGCAAGGTGGCAACGCCGGGCACATCTGATTGCGACGCGGCAATCGCCGCAGCAGCATCGGCGCCGACATCGGACGCGCTTTCGCTGACACGCAACCACTTTGAAAACGGCTGGGCGTAGCCTTCAATATTGGAGGTCAGCGGCGCTTCATATTGGCGATGATAGGTCGCATGCTCGCCGACGATGTTGACCAGCGGCGTAAACCCTTTTTGAGCGTTGTGGAGATTGGCGATGGCATTGCCCATGCCTGGCCCGAGGTGAAACAGCGTCGAGGCCGGCTTTTCGGCCATGCGGGCATAACCGTCGGCAGCGCCAGAGGCGACGCCTTCAAACAGGCAAAGAATACCGCGCATTTCCGGCACGCTATCGAGCGCCGCCACAAAATGCATTTCTGATGTCCCCGGGTTTGAAAAACAAACCTCAACATCCGACTTCACCAGGCTGGCAATAAGGCTTTGTGCACCGTTCACCGCTTCTCTCCCTTTTTTGCTTTTTATTTTCTCTATTTGTTTATGGCAACGATATCGACTGCCGGTGGATCTTCATAGAGTTTTTTAACGAGGTGCGCGCGCCGCTCAAGGGTTGCGGACTGGTTGATATAGCCCTTGTCCGTGTTTTCGCCGCCATCAAGGCTCGGTGGCTCGATCAAAAGCAGCGCCCTGGCGATTCTCGTGCTCGAGCCCTTGTGGGCCCTGTTGTGGATCATGAGGCGCTGGCGGAGCGCTTCGAGTACTTTATCCGAAGTGCAGATCTCCTCAAGCGTTGCTTGCGGGTTGCCCATGATGTCGCGGCACGTGTCCGCATTGGGCCAGGCCATAAGTCCGAGATCATTCTGACCAAGCCCCGCAATGACCCCGTCGCGAATGATCCCGTCAGCCGAGGCGATAACCTGAAGCCGCAAGGTTCCCGCGCTGACCCATGTGCCGGTGTTGAGTTTGAAATCCTCGACAACGCGGCCATCGAAAACGAGGCCCTTTGACGGGTCATCGGGGTCTGCAAAGCGAGCGCCATCGCCGAGGCAATAAAAGCCTTCGTCGTCAAAGGCGGCTTCCGTGAGGTCCGGGCGCTTGTAATACCCTGGCATCACATAGTCACCGCGCACCCGCACTTCATATTTACTGCCCACCGGTGCCAGTTTGATCTCTGCGCCAGGAACCGGCAGACCGAGAAGGCCCGTCACATCCGTGTTCCAGTGCACCCGCATGATCAGCGGCGCTGTTTCCGTCGCTCCGTATCCGGATGAAAATGCCATACGCGCGCCTGTCGTGGCAATCGAAACTTTCTGTAGGCGATCGGCCAGATCCTGGCTGAGGGCCGCGCCGCCGTAGGACAGGAATTTCAGTTTGGCAAAGAATGTCTCGCGCAGTTTCGGGTTTCGCTCCAGCTCGTCGGCGAGAAAACTGTAGGCGACGGGAACCGTCGAAAACGTCGTGGGAGAGATCTCCTCGAGATTGCGCAAGGTCTTCGAGAAGCCGGCGGGGGTCGGTGACCCGTCATCGATATAGTAGGTCCCGCCTCCGACCATGACCACATGAAGCCCGGAATGGGCGCCCATGGCGTGGTTCCAGGGCAGCCAGGAGACCATAACGGGGATTTGCGGATCCGGATCCTGATTGAGGCTTTTTGCCGAGACACAATTGGTGC
>JAUWTJ010000134.1 GCA_030614785.1 Alphaproteobacteria bacterium
GCACCGCGCCCGGCCCCGTGCCAAAGGCGCGCACCGCCTCTTCCTCGGCCTGGACGACTTCGGGCAGAAGCGACATGCCCAGATAGCCGTTGGAATTCATGCGGATGAACTGCCTGTCACCCTCACCCTCCAGCAGATAACGGGGCCCTTTCCCGTCGGTCGCAGGGACCACGCCGGCGATCACCGTCTCTCGTCCCTTGAGCGAGCCGGCCTCCTCGAGGCTCTTCAACTCCGACAGCAGCGCCTGCTCCAATCCCTGGCGGGTCATCGTCATCTCCCTTTTGAGCCGATTGCATCACTCGGTCTGCCGGAGTCTGTATCCGAGCTTGTTCAGCATGTCCTCGGTCATCGAGGCCAGGTCATAACCCGGCGACCATCCCCACTCTTCCCTTGCCGCACCGTCGTCCATGGAGCGCGGCCATGAATCCGCGATGGCCTGGCGGATCGGGTCGACCTCATAGTCGATGACGAAATCGGGGATATGTTTTCGAATCTCGGCGGCGAGCTCTTCCGGCGTGAAGCTCATGGCCGTCACATTGAAAGAATTCCGATGGACCAGCACCTCGGGGTCCGCCTCCATAACGCCGATCATGGCCCGGATAGCATCCGGCATATACATCATGTCAAGCCGCGTATCCGGTTTCAGAAAGCAGGTGTAGTGGCGGTATCGGATCGCCTGGTAAAAAATTTCGACCGCGTAATCGGTGGTGCCGCCCCCCGGCGGCGCAACATGGGATATGAGCCCCGGCAGCCTGAGGCCGCGCGCGTCGACACCGAACCGGCGGGCGTAATAGTCGCACAAGAGTTCGGCCGAAACCTTGGTGACCCCATACATGGTCGTCGGCCGCTGGATCGTGTCCTGCGGGGTGTTGTCGTGGGGCGTGGTCGGGCCAAACGCACCGATCGAACTAGGGAAGAACAGCGCGCAACCCTGCTGCCGCGCGACTTCGAGCATGCGGTACAGGCCGCCCATATTCAGATGCCAGGCCGCCTGCGGCTTCTCCTCGGCCGTGGCAGAGAGCAGGGCAGCCAGATGGTAGATGGTGCCGATGCGATGATGCCGCACGATGTCCCGAATTTGCTGCATCTTCGTGCAGTCCAGATGCTCGAACGGGCCGGCAGTCTGCCGCTCCTTGGCGGGCATGCGGATATCCGAGGCCACGACGTTGTCTGCGCCGTAGCACTCTCTCAGGGCGGGCACGAGCTCGGAGCCGATCTGCCCCATGGCCCCGGTTACGAGAATCGCTGTTTTCATCAGCGTAAGCCTCTTGGCGAGACAGAGTCCCGAACTTCCATCCGGGATCGCTTAAGTGGCGTCTCGTTCATTTTTACCCGATCTTAGCCGACACCGTCCTTGATGCATGTCATGATGCGGCCTTGGGGCCATTTCGGGGCATTGTCAGAGCAAACGGCTTGAGGCTGTAAGAGGGGTTCTATAGCCTCCGGCAATGCGCAATCCCTTCCGTTATTTCAACAGTTCACCCGAGGTGATCCGCCTCGCGGTGATGATGTACATCCGCTATCCGCTGTCACTTCGGCCGGTCGAGGTTCTCCTGTTCGAACGCGGCATCGACATCTGCCATGAAACCCAAGCGGCGGGACTGCAAGGCTGCACTCAAGTTTTTGAAGCGAACGCTGAAGCGCTATGGCTGGCTGAAGGCAATCGTGACCGACCGGCTTCGCTCCTGCGGCACGGCGATGAAGGTCATTGGAATCCTGGATCGTCAGGCGTGCGGGTGTTGGCTCAACAACAGGGCCGAGTATTCGCATTAGCCGTTCCGACGACGGGAGGGTGCGATGGCGAAGTTCAGGGACGTGAAGACCCTTCAGAAGTTTGCCGCCGTCCACGCCTCTATTCATAATCAATTCAACCCGGGCGGCCACTTAATCCGCCGCAACATCTTCATGGAGAACCGCTCTGCTGCCCTGGCCGAGTGGCGCCAGCTTATAGCCTGAAAACCCTTGCTTCCGGGCCTTTGATGACCGATTCCATTTTGACTGACAGTGCCTCTGGAGGCCCAGAAAGCCCCAATTCAAGACCAGCTTGCTTCGGGCGCGGTCGACGCGCCTCTGATCCACCCCAACCTGGCCAAGCTCTATCGCGACAAGATCGAGACTCTTGCCGACGCGCTGGAGGCACGCGATACCCAGGCCGAGGCCTTCGAGATCATCCGCTCGCTGGTGGACAAGGTCATCCTCACGCCCGTCGATGAGGAGCTCTGCATCAACCTGCATGGCCAGCTCGCGGGTATCCTGCAGCTCTGCGATCTGGGCAAAGAAATGCCCGCTGCCTCATATGAGGAGCGGGCCTTGCAAATTAAGGTTGGTTGCGGGGGCAGGATTTGTTCAAGATCCTATCAAGCTGGAGTTGAGAATGGCCATTTGAGGTTGGTTGCGGGACCGCCTCACAACCACCTATACCGAACACATTTCCGGTGGTTCAGAAAGGCTGCGTAGGACCAAATTCCGGGCCCGAATCCACTGGGAATCAACCATTCAGATCCTGGACTGACCCAGGCTCCGGGAGCCGTCTCGCATTTTGGAGGCTGGGACCGAGCCGGTGATAAAGACAACTTGCTGGCCCTGCACAATGACGGTTGTGTTGGCGGATTGGGTCCGGCCAGGCTGGCCGCAGATCCGGACCGGCAGGTCTTCGTGCCGACGATCCTGTCTTATCTCGCACACCAGGAAAGCCGGTTCATGCTGCCGACTTCGCTTTCACCGGTGAAATAGAGATCCCGGAAAAAGAGGAGCGAGATAAGCCTATCCGTCAGGCCACGGGGTGAGTGAAGCGGCCGACATGATCGACCACCAGCGCCCCTGGCAGGCGCTTCAGCATGGCCTCGCGCTCCGGCAGTTCGCGGCCGTTTAGTTGCAGCTGGATGTGCCAGCCGAATTCATGGATCCGCGCGGCGACGGCTTCGAGGATATCCCAGGACACGGCGACGGCCTGCCCTTGATCCGGAACTTGTCCGGAATGCGGGCGAAGACCGTCGTATCCAGGTCTTTCGGCGGGTCGAACAGCATCAAACCGCCTGCGCCTCGGCCAGGCCGGGCATGGCGAAGCCGCGCTTGTCGAGTTCGGCCAGCATTTCGGCCTTCTGTTCGAGGGTCAGTTCGACCAGCGGCGGGCGAACATATTCCCAATCCGCATCGCCCGAATAATGCGCGACCGCCGCCTTCAGCGCCGGGATCATCGGGAATTTCTGCATCATATTGCGCAGGTCGTTCATTTTGTCCTGCATCGCCAGGGCGTCCGGCGACTGCCAGTTGGCGGCAAGCGCGGCGATCGCGCCCGGATTGATGTTGGCGGTAGCCGAGATGCAGCCGGCGCCGCCGTTTTGCATGCTCTTCAGCAGTACGGTCTCGTTGCCCGGGAACATCGCGAAACCGGAGAAACGCTTGAGCATCGCCTCCATATTGCTCCAGTCGCCGGAGCTGTCCTTGATACCGACGACGGTGTCCGGATATTCCTTCAGCAGGCGTTCGATCAGGTCGAGGCCGATCGGCACCTGCGAGACCTGCGGGAAATGATAGAGATAGACCTTGAGGTTCGAATCGCCGACCCGCTGGATCACCTCGGAATAGCCGCGGAACAGACCCTCGTCGCTGACGCCCTTGTAATAGAAGGGCGGCAGCATGAGCACCTTGTGGCAGCCGTTGTCGACGGCGTGCCGGGTGAGGCGCAAGGAATCCGGGAGCGCGCAGCAGCCGGTGCCGACCATGAGTTGCTGCGGATCGATTCCGGCCGCCAGGGCTGATTCCAGCAACGACATGCGTTCTTCCAGGGAGAAGGAGTTGGCC
>JAUWTJ010000076.1 GCA_030614785.1 Alphaproteobacteria bacterium
AACGGTGGACCATCTTGGTCGTGAGCAAATTGCTGACTGCCCAACGGCTGTGTCTGAGCTTTGGAAAAATGCATATGACGCATACGCCCGGAGAGTCGACCTTCACATATTTGACGGTGATGTGCCGGTTGCGGGTGTTTTTGACGACGGGCATGGGATGAGCCGTGATGAGTTTGTAGAGAAGTGGCTTGTTGTTGGGACCGAAACAAAAGCTGGTATGAAGCCTTTGCCTAAGGAGGATCGTGGCGGCCTTCGCATTCGCCCCAAGCAAGGCCAAAAGGGTATTGGTCGACTATCCAGCGCCAATCTTGGGCCTTTGCTCTTACTGGTATCAAAGCGCAAGGATCACAAATTTGTTGCATCATTGATTGACTGGCGCTTGTTCGAAAACCCGTTACTGATCTTGTCAGACATCAGAGTGCCAGTTGTTGAGTTCCAGAAAAAAGAAGGGTTGTTTGTCGCATTGCCGCAACTCTTTGAGCAATTAATGAACAATCTGTGGGGGAGCGACGCTGATAAGGATCACCGCGATCGCGTCACTGCTGCCTGGAAAGCCTATGACGAATTGGTTAGGGAGCAGGAAAAGAAGGAAGGTGGTAGCGGAAAATTTGAAAGTCCCTCGGAAAAAATTGCTGCAACAATTATCGGGTCGGCATTTGAAGAGTCTCACATAAAGAAATGGCCCGTATGGAGCGAGCAATCCGAGAATGGTACAGCGCTCTTGATATCTAATCTTCACTTCGACCTCGAAATCCAAGTCCGCGGTCGAATGGATGACAGCGCTGCAAATGCGTCTCGCGATAAGTTCTTTCAAACTCTTTCGAGTTTTGTTGATCCGTTTATTGATCCGACCGCCGCTATTCAATCTAAGAATGGTCCGCAGTTCGATTATTCTGTGACCGCTTGGAAGAATGATGTGGCAAAGCTGATCACCAGCAAGGACAAAGACTTCAACCTATCAGAAATTGAATCTATGGAGCACATTCTCAGCGGAAAAATTGATGAGGAAGGAGTGTTTCGCGGAAGAGTAAAAGCATTTGGGGAGTGGCATGACAACATTGAGATTGTTTCGCCAGCAGATCTCGATCTACCCACACGCAGCGACTCTAGAGTTGGACCGGCGGAGCTGTATATAGCCGCTATGGAATGGGACGCCAAAAACACCACCCACACAAAGGACGAATTTTCTCATTTTAAGGAGCTGGCAGAGCGATATGCTGGCTTTATGGTCTTTCGTGATGGTCTGCGCGTGATGCCCTATGGTCGAGTTGATAACGATTTCTTTGAAATTGAGTATCGAAGAAGCAAGAACGCCGGTCGTGAATTTTGGAACCACAGGCAGATGTTCGGTCGTATTGCGATCTCTCGAATAGACAATCCAAATTTGAGAGATAAAGCGGGAAGAGAAGGCTTCTTGGACAACAGAGCCAATAAGGCTTTGAAGGAGCTTATCTCAAATATTCTCATGCAGTCCGCCAGGAGATTTTTCGGATCTGCATCCGAATTGAGGCAAGAGCTGCTTCCGGAAATTCAGGCTGACTACAAAAAGCAGCTGGCTGCCGAAGATATAAATAAGATGAGAGCCAAGCAAAGAAAGGACTTCAAGAAAAACCTGAAAGCGAAGGCTCCGGCGCTTGCCAAACTAGCGATAACAGTAAGTCGGACAATAGAGAATGTTGAGTGGAACAGTGAGGAACAGGTCGAATTGGCTCAAGAACAATTGCTCGAATATCGGGATGAGCTTTCGAAATTTGGTTTGGGCTCAGCTCCAGCAAATCTCGGTGTCATGGAAGATGACTACAAATCCTATCGTGCAGACGCTACTACTGTGAGCAGCGCTTTGACCGAACTGTATGAAAAAACCCAATCGGCTCTCGAAAATCTTAATCCAAAGTCACCGCGAGAAATGGCAGAAAGACACGTCCGACGAAATGCGGCGCAATTGCACCACAGGATAGTGGTTTGGAAAAGGACCATCGGCTCCCTGCAAACAAGTGAATTTTCGCGTGTCAAAGAGCTTATTGATCAAAGAAACAAGATTTTTGATCAAAAGATGATCCCTGTGCTGGACCAGGTGGAAAATGGCAAAATGCGTTTGTCCGCCGCTTTCAAATTGATGGAGAGTGTCAGGGGAAACCTTGATCAAGAAAATGAAAACCTCTTTGAGCCCTATATTGGTGCTCTTGAAAGTCTGCAAGAAAGCATTGACCTTGAAAGTGTTGCAATTTTTGGAATGGAAGAGGCGGCCGAGCTGCGACAGGAAGTTGATCGATTGAACAGTCTTGCACAATTGGGTATCGCTGTAGAAATTGTCGGACATGAACTTGAATCCTATGGCGAAATGATCGGGGCGGGTATTGGGCAACTATCTGAAAAAGTTCAGGCAACGGATGCAGTGGCCAGCATTCAATTAGGTTTTGAAGGGATCACAGATCAACTGCGGTTTTTGTCTCCGCTGAAACTTTCCGGACACAGTACACAGCGGTGGATGACCGGTGCGGAAATCCATGAGTATGTCTACAAATTCTTTGAGTCGTCGCTCAAAGAGAATGAGATTTCATTCGAGGCATCTGACGCGTTTCGGACGATGAAGCTGTTTGAACACCCGTCGAGGTTATTTCCAGTTTTTGTGAACTTGATCAACAATTCAAGATACTGGTTGGCGAACCAAGTAACTGATGAACGAAAAATCCTTCTGGATGTGAAAGACGGAAAGGTTGTCATTGCTGATAACGGGCCAGGCGTGGATGAAGACGATGTGAAGAGCCTGTTCACTCTGTTTTTTACGCGGAAACGAAGGGGTGGACGGGGTGTCGGACTTTATCTCTGTCGAGCAAACTTGACTGCAGGTGGTCACAAGATTGAATTTGCCAAAAATGGAAATTTGCGCCTTCTGCCAGGAGCTAATTTCGTAATTGATTTCAGAGGGGCGGAGTATGACTGATGTGGATGTTGACCAGGTCGCAACGAGATCCTATGTCCAAGAAGTTTTTATTGATCCGGTTCGATCTGTACTGATCGTTGATGATGAATTCCCCACACTCGATGCTCTGATGAAGGGTTATTGTGAAGGTGGTGACAAGGGGATTTGGTCGGAGTGCAAACCCGAGGCGAAGACAAATGCCCCAAGATTGAAAGGACTTCTCGACTATTGCCGAGGCTCGAAGAGAGATTGGATGGTTGATGTTCATGATGGGAAAAATATTGAGTTCAGTGCTGATAGGGAAGTAGCAAGTCGATTGCGACAATGTGATCTTCTAATATTGGATTACAAGCTCGACGGGGATGATCACCAGGACGGGGCTAAGAAATCAATTGGTATTCTTGAGAATCTGGCTGGTAGTGAGCATTTCAATTTGGTTGTCTTGTACTCAAAAGAAGTCACATACAGTGTTTTTCGGGAAGTGTCCAATGCGTTACTCCCTCCTTGGGGGCTATTAGATGGTTTCGCAAGAAACAATTTGGAAGAGAAGATAGAAGAGTGGGAATTGGTGCGTGAAAACATTTTTCGAGAATTGACTGCAGCGATTACCTGGGATGTCTATTTGCGACTTATTCAGTCAAATACCGTTAATCCAGATGATCGGGGTGTTGTCGGTTTGTTGGCTACATTTCATAGTCTCTATGAAGAGTGCCCTGGCTCGATAGAAATCAATAAACAAGAACTGTTCATCTATTTGCTTAAGAAGGGTGAGGAGGGTTGGGGTTTTGATGGGAAAAATTCCACGCAGATCAAGTTTGAAGCAGGCGAAAAAGTCAACTGGATTCATTGTGGAAATCTCTTCTTAACGATTGCAAAAAAGACGAATCGTAATTCCGAAAACCTGCAAGAAGAGGCTGCCGATCTGATTGAGGGTCTGCAAAAGGCCCTTGAGGATTGGAATCCAAACCCAAACAGACTTATCTCTTCTAAATTTGTCAGTGAACTTGAGAAGAGAGGCTTCCGCCCGGATGATCCGGCTTTTTCCAATCTGCCCATGCAGGCTCTTTGGCTGAAGGAGCTTTTGATGGCGGGAGGAAAAGACCGCAAGGCGATTGTTCAGCGTACTGTCGAAAGATATGTTGACAACTTGAGGGCAGCGAGTACAGGGCCAATACAGGATTTTGCCGAAATGCTGTTGGAAGATTGGGATACAAGTGAAGGAGTTGATGCGGTTATTGGCAAAGTGATGGGAGTTGATCTCGGGGACGAGAAACAGGATCAACTGGCCCGGGCTCAACACAATAGATATGTGTGTAGTAAACCGCCGGATGGCAATAATCTGACTACAGGACATGTGTTAAAAATTGGAGATGAGTTTTGGGTCTGCCTAACGCCAGCCTGCGATATGGAACCCCGATCGAAACCTAAACAAAGGATGAAACATTTTTCGCCAGCTATCCCATTCAAGGCGATAAAATTGCATCGGCCTATGAAAGAAAAAAAGGTGCTGGAGAAAATCCAGATGGGGATCTACTTGTACTTGAATATTGACGATGACCCCAAAAATATTGACCGTGTCCCCCAACCGTTTTGTTTTACTGAAAATGAAACGGGCGATGCTGCTCCATTCTGGATTGAAATGTATGTGGTCGGGCAAGAAACATTTTTTGCTGATAAGAAAGTCATGATTTCAAGGGTGGTCGAGAGCACTGAGGATGCCGACGAGTGGATACCAAAATTCGAAACAACAGAAGCAACAGTTGTTACTCAACTTAGATATGAGTATTCCATCAATTTGATGCAGAAACTGGGCGTCAATTTGTCAAGGGTCGGTTTGGATTTCCTTTAATTCTTCGTCTATGTCCATTGTGCTTGGCTTTGGTTGGTTGTTAAAGGCCACGATGAGGCTGCCAATCTGACCAATTTGTCATGAGAACCTAAAAAGAACGTTCTTAAGTCGTTGGTGTTGTTGAAAATGCGTCATGGATCAATGCGGTGGGGGTGCAACAACATCAGGTTTCCTGACTGGCGGACGTCAATTCTTGAAACTAGTGCTTAGTCGTAGAAGGTAGCTATCGCGTTACCTGCACGTTACCCCAACGGGGTTGAAACAGAGTTTCATTGTGTTCCACTCTATTAGGTAATTGTTTTCATTGGGGAAAGTGGTGCCGGTTGACGGAGTCGAACCGCCGACCTACTGATTACAAATCAGCCGCTCTACCAACTGAGCTAAACCGGCACGGCGCTTCTCATAACGAAGATGGCAGGGGTTCGCAAGTGGAAAGGGCCCCGCGGCCTGCATTCACCCCTGTCAGGGCACGAAGACTTCCTGGAAGCTGAAGACTGCCGGGGCGCGCGTGTCCACGGTGACCTTGACGGCGCGCAGGAAGGGCGCGCCGGGGGTTTCCAGCCTGGTGATGTTTTCATAGACGTGCCCGTCCACCGGGGCCTCGGTGAGGAGGTTGGTAAAGGGGTGGTCGATGATCAGCCGGTGGGTATCCCCGTGGATCAGCAGGATTTGTCCGTCGAACTCTGTGGATTGCTCGCGAAGGATCCTGGTGATCGAACTAAACGGACCTTCGAGCGGGTCACCTGCCGCAAATATGTTTGCATGAAGCGCGATGACGACGGCCTTGCGGTTTTTCTTTTTGGCCAGCGTGAACGTGTCGCCGAGCCAGGCGGCGTTGGCCTTGTCGCGGGCCTCTGCTTCGTCAGGGAGGCGCAAATTGTTGAGCGACCCAACGACATGGACGGTCGCGAACTGGGCGCGGCCGCGCGACCAGCGCTGGTTCTCGACATAGTCCGTGAACCCGGAGACATCGGACTGGCGCTTCAGCTTGATCGATTTTTGGCCAAGGCCCTTGTTGTCAGAAAAGAAGATGCGCCGGATGGCTGCAAGGCGCTCCAGCGGGTCCTCGCCAATGCCCGGGCGCCAGCAATCGGTCCACTCGTTGTCACCCGGCGTGTAGATCACCGGCTGTCTGTATTTATCGAACCAGGATTTGATTTCGAGCTGGCGCGCATCATTGCAGGTGCTGTGACCGTTTTTGGTATCACCAATATGGATCGTGAACTTGTGGCGGCCCTTGTTGATCTGCCGGATCAGGGCGTCATAGCGCGGGTCGTCGTCCGGCACATTATAGGCGGTGTCGCCGATGACCATGAAGCTGAAGCTCTTGCCCTTTGCGGCGCTGGCGGGGGCGGCCAGGCCAAAGGCGAGGATTGGGGCGAGGATTAAGGCGAGGATTGGGGCGACAAGAGCTGGCAGGCGGGTCTTTGGTGCAAACGACATATCCGGGGTCCCCTGTTTTTCCGGTGAGAGATGCCGAGGCTACAGGAATCCGGGAAACTGTCCAGGGGGATGATCTCGCCCGATCAGTGTTGCCTCTTTGTCGTGGGGTGATTTTTGTGCTGAAACGTGCGGCTTTCTGCTTTATACCTCCTGGCTCGTCCGCCGCCGCCAGCCAACTCACAGGAACCCTGACCCCTATGGCTCGTATTCTCATTACTTCTGCGCTTCCCTATATCAACGGCGTCAAGCATCTGGGCAATCTGGTCGGCTCGATGCTGCCGGCCGATGTCTATGCGCGCTATATGCGGATGCGCGGGCATGAGGTGCTGGCGATCTGTGCGACGGACGAACACGGTACGCCGGCCGAGCTGGCAGCGCTTGAGGCGGGTCAGGACGTGGCCGATTATTGCGCCGAGAACCACGAGCTGCAAAAGAAGTTTGGCGATGCCTTCGGGCTCGAGTGGGATTACTTCGGGCGTTCCTCAGGCCCGGAAAACCACAAGCTGACGCAGCACTTTGCCGAGTTGCTCGAAGCCAACGGGCTGATCGAGGAACGCACCGACCAACAGGTCTACTCGATCGACGACGCGCGCTTTCTGCCGGATCGTTATATCGAGGGCACGTGTCCCAAGTGCGGCTATGAGAAGGCGCGCGGCGACCAGTGCGACAGTTGCGGGTCGCTGCTTGATCCGGTCGATCTGATTGATGCCTATTCGACGGTGTCGGGCTCTAAGAACCTGGAAGTGCGCGACACGACGCATCTTTATTTGCTGCAGTCAAAGATGGTGCCTGAAATCCGTGAGCTGGTGAAGTCGAGAACCGACTGGTCGCCGCTGGTCTCGTCAATTGCCAATAAGTGGCTCGATGAGGGGCTGCATGATCGCTGCATCACGCGCGATCTGAAGTGGGGCATTCCGGTTTTGAAAGACGGCAAGCCGCGCCCCGGGTTTGAGGACAAGGTGTTCTATGTCTGGTTTGATGCCCCGATCGCCTATATCGCGGCAACACAAGAGTGGGCCTCCCACGATGGCGGCAACCGGCATTGGGAGCGCTGGTGGTATGGCGAGGAGGCAAAGGACGTCTCCTATGTTCAGTTCATGGGCAAGGACAATGTGCCGTTTCACACGGTGAGCTTCCCGGTGACGCTGCTCGGGTCGCATGAGCCGTGGAAATCCGCCGACAAGATCAAGGGCTTCAACTGGCTCAACTGGTACGGCGACAAGTTTTCGACCAGCATGAAACGTGGTGTCTTTATGGATCAGGCGCTGGATCTTTTGCCAGCGGACTATTGGCGCTACTATCTGATGGCCAATGCGCCCGAAGGCAGTGATACGACGTTTACCTGGGAACATTTCGCCGGGGTGGTGAACAAGGACCTGGCCGATGTGCTGGGTAATTTCGTCAACCGCGTGCTGCGCTTTACCAGCTCAAAGTTTGGCGATGCGTTGCCGAATGGCGGCGCGGCTGGCCCGCGTGAGGCGGCCCTGACCGAGGATCTGTCAAAAAGTGTTGCGGCCTATGCGGCGCAGCTCGAGGCGCTCGAGTTCCGCAAGGCGTTTCAGGAGCTGCGGGGTATCTGGGTGCAGTGCAATGAATATCTGACAGAAGCCGCGCCGTGGAGCGCCTTCAAGGAGGATCCCGACGCCGCCGCTGTTGGCGTCAGGACGGCGATCAATCTGATACGGATTTACGCGCTGCTGGCGTGGCCGGTTATTCCGGAGACCTCAAAGCGGATGTTGAAGGCGCTGGGCCGCGAGGGCGATGCGGGGCACTGGCCGGAGACCATCGCAGAGGAACTGCAGGTGCTGAAGGTCGGGGATGGATTTGAAATTCCTGACGTGTTGTTTCAGAAAATCGATGATGCGCAGATCGAGGAATGGACAGTGCGCTTTGGCGGCGAGGCGAGCGGGGAAGAGTAGTTTTCTTGCCGATTAAAGAATCTTGCAAAAGCGACGTCATTCGTTCAGCAAAAACGCCCCGACTTTGTGGTGGATCGTGTCGTAGTCCGTGGATTCTCCAGGCGGGGCGACCTCCCATAGCCAGTCTGCCAGGGGGCGGCCGCAATCAAGCTCCGGCACCGCGTCCTCGACCTGAACTACGCCAGCCTTCGCGTAACGACGTTCGATGTCGGTTATCAGCAGAACACGGCAGTGCAGGGCCTTGAGCCAGTCGACGTGGCGGCGCATGACAGTGTCGGCAAAATCGCCAAGCTCGCCAGCGCGCCCTTTGGCGGTTGCCCTTGCGACCATCTGCACGGGGAGCTGGGAGAGCAGGTTAAGGGAGATCACCAGGTCCGGCGATCCCGTTGGCAAGTTCATCGGTACAGACGGTTCCGGCGGAAAATCACGATGCCCCCTCAGCCAGCCGTCGAACGCCTCGCAAAGGCCGGTAACATCAAGGGTCTGACAGCTCACATTGGCAAAGCCAGCGGCGATGCTTCTGACCCTTCGGGTGTGGACCACATCCCAAAGCGCAACGCTGGTAAAGGTTTCGGACAAGGCTTCCAGTGGGACGTCATGCAAGCCGCCGGACCCGAGCACGATGACCTGGCCGCGGGTCTCCATCTCGCTTGTGGTGGCCAGTATCTGATTTCGGGAGTTCAGGAGATGCGATGCCCATGCCCTGTGGCAGCGCTTGTAGCGTGCCTCAATGGCTATGGCCTCGTGAACCAGTCCGAGGGATCGGACGTGGCGAGGCGCAGGCGTTGTCACAGACTGGAGCCATTCAAGAATCATTGCCGACAAGAATACGCCAATGGTTCGTTAAACGCGATAGGTCTGCCAGATCGCCTCCAGATTGCCTATTGCAAGACGAATGGCCTGAACAGGGAGCCATCGAGCTCGGGCCCCGGAAGCTCCGATTTCATGGCCTCCTGATAGGCAAGATCGAGGAGGTGGGCCAGCGTTTCAAGCTGATGGGCCCGGGCTTCCATTCTCAGGATATCGATCTGGCACTTTATCGAGCCGATATCTTCCAGAATTAATTTCAATGTGGCTTTATCTGCCATTTTACTCACCGTTTTACAAATGCGAGGCGGCTTTCGACCCAACGTGTGCGGGTCGATGCATCTTCCGCTTCGCATACCCCTTCATATTAATCAGTATGCGTTGTTTAATCGACTTATAAGGTCGATGTTGGAGCGGTGCGGGATTCGAGAAGGGTTCTTTTGCTTCTCAACTTCTCGTTGATCGTCGTTGAATTTTCCTGAATCCTGATCGACCCGAACCGTTGCAACGGTATCTTTGATACCATGGACGGGTTAAGAGACGCCAAAATAATTTGAATTATTCTTGGTTACCAGTTGGAGCGCGCGGATTGTCTGATGATCAGACTAGGGACTTAATATTTGGAAGTTGGTTAATGGTGCCAAAGCACACGCAATTGCTGATCAATCGACACTGTCAATTTCCCTGCAGGATGTAATCGAAAGTCAGATCATGGGATGTTAGCTGTCGGCTTAATACCGTACATTTGATCTTGACGGTGGAAACATGTGCGGAGGAGGAAAGCCTTCTACTATTGCCAGCAAGGTCGTTGCGGTGTTTTGCCGTCAGCCAGAGCGTGGAAGAAATTTTCGGCCTCTGTGTCGCGTGGGAAAATAGTCTCAACCCGGAGTTCATCCATCATGACGCCGCGTGTCAATCCGAAGCGTGCGACCATGGAAATTGTTCGAACCAGGCGGTCGCCAACACGAAATGTCGGGCAGATGACCTGGTCGTCACGGCGCGCACACTCACTCGCAGATGTGCCCTCAATAGTCCTGTGCGCGAGGGCGAGAAGGTCCTGGAGTCGTTGATCGCGGGGCGAAGACGACACTTCATGCCGCAACCGGCAGGCCATTGCCCGGGCTACGGTACTCCAGTTCTCCATGCGATCCTGCATATCGGGATCCTCGAAGATGCAGCTGACAATGTTCATCTTCTTGTCAGGTCTGTCGCCGCCAAACATCGCGTCGGCCGCCTCATTCATTTCAAGAATGTCGTACCAGCGGTTAATGGCAAAGCTGGGAAAGGGTTGCAGGGCAGTGACTGTGTACTGGATGGCTTTCTGGAATGGAACAATGGCCTCTTTATCCAGCTTGCGTTCGATAAAGATACCTGGATAGCCGGCGGCCTCCAGTAAATCGTTCCGATCTGTTCCCGGAATTTCGAGAGCTTCGGCAAGCCGAAGAACCATCGTCTCGCCGGGGCGCGAGCGCCCCGTTTCCATGAAGGATATGTGTCTTGATGTGGAGGCGGCGCGGTGGGCCAGCTCGAGTTGTGTAAGGCCTCTTGCCGTTCGCCAATATCTCAGATGTCCCCCGAAGGACGTGGATTGAGGATATATCCCCGCTACGGTCATTATCTCACCCGTCTGTTGCGCCTTAATCAGTCAGTCGGTGACCCTGATTAACACCCTGCAGACATTGGATGAAATTGCCCAGGGGAGAAGGGAACTCCATCCAATGCCGCCGGGTCATTGGAGTGCTCGAATTCGACTAACTCAGGGTCAGATTAAGAACCTCACCGCCGAGAGTTGCCAGACATCGCGCATTCATTCGTGTGCGTTCGTTATTGGTTGTTACTTTAACTCTAAAGTCCAGCCGAACCCGATCGCTCCCCTTCTTCTTTACATCGCCAAGAGAAGCAGAGACTTTGTCACCGCTCACACGATCATAAATCGCCGACTTGCATCCACTCACTGCACTATCATAATTGCCTGCTTGCGCGGAAGGTACAAACATTAGTGCTGTGCAACCCATCACAAAGGTGGTCACTATACTTTTCATCATTCTCTCCTTGATCAAACTCGTTGAATCAAACGCGTTGCATCCTCCGGTGACGCGCTTGATTAGTGTGACCGAGAGGTAGGGCCATTGGCGCTGAAACCCAATTCCCTCACAGGGAATGCAAGGGGGAATGCAGATGGATTTGTGATAGTCCACACAAGTTTTGCACCGGGCTAATTGTAATTCCGCCAGGAGTAACCAGTTGTCCGGGTTAAGCGTTATTCCGGTCAGGCCATGTTCTGATTAAGCTGTCGCCCGGGTATCATCCGAGGTTTCCGCACCCATTTTTCTCATGATGAGATCATAGGCCGAATTGATCCGGGCCAGAGTATCGCTGGCGTAGCTTGTAATATCTTCAGGCAGGTCCAGAGATGTCAATTTGTCAGGATGGTAGAGGCGGACTTTTTGGTGGTACGCCTGCCTGATTTCGTCCCGGGTTGAGCTCGGGGAAATACCCAGGACCTCAAAGGGGTCTGTTACCTGCTTTTTCCTGTCGCCCTCTTCGCGTGCCAGAATGCTGGTTATTACGCCCTTGCGCAGCATCATGATATCTTTGGTATGTGTCTCGAAGGGCAGAAATTCCCTTGCGTCATTGAGAATGTCGCTGACCCGTTCGCCCTGGCTGCAGAAGACGAACCCGTCGAGCGTCGAGCGATCCTCGAGCTGCAGGTCGACGCGTACCTTCGTTTTGGTTCTGAATGATGCGTCCTTCAGCATTAGGGGGCTCCCTTTTCGTGAGCGGCATCCCAAAACAACACATTTTTTGAGGATGCAGCTGAATTGTCGCAATTTCCAGGCCAGAGGCTACCGGTCTTGCACCAAGTGCAGGGGGTGGCAGATTTCAACCTTGAATTTATTAACCAATTGTACCAACCTCGCCCTGGTTTGATGAAGGGTTTTGCCAATCAGGCGGAGGAACGGAAGATGAAAGTGGTTTGCGCGTTTGTTGGTGCTGTCGGATTTGTTGTCTGGTCTTCGGCAGCCAGTGCCGAGGTTGTTGAGGGGGCAGGCCAGGCAGTCAGTGGTGATGCGCTTCGGGTCGGCGCCGAGGTCTTTTATTTGAATGGAACCGTCGCACCTGCTGGCGAAAAAAGGTCACAAGACCGATTGTCTGATCTTTTGTCAGGTCACACGGTTATCTGCAATGTCCAGAAGATGACACAAGGCTCGCTCCGCACAGCCACATGCTCAAGCGCCGGGGCTGATATCTCCAGCCAAATGGTTCGCTCCGGTATGGCCTTCGCCTACGCGGAGAACGGCGTTGACCTGATCGCGCTGCAAAGTGCAGCGCGGCAAGAAGGTTTGGGCCTGTGGGGCAGTGATGAGGCCGAGGCTCTGGCGGGTGGAGTGGCAAGCGGGTCTGCGCCGCCGCGTGACTGTACAATCAAGGGAAACAAGAGCCATCAAGCACCCTATGACTTGCGCTATCACATGCCTGATACGACCTATTACAGTCGTACACGTATTAATCCAGGGCAGGGTGAGAAATGGTTCTGTACGAAAGTCGATGCACAAGCAGCAGGATTTGGTTCTTCTGAACGCTAGAATACGGCCCAACATCGTGTTGCACAGTGGTTTGCGATATCAGGCCGCTATTTTTGCCCGCAAGTCTGAGATGGACCTGTTCCGCAACTTTGTTGCGCCGGATTATTGTACCGTCAAGGCCGGGCGGCTGCAGGACTTCTATGACAGTATTCATGTGAATCAATATATACTTCCGGTAATATTGATTGCCTGAGGCGGGTGACAGGCCTGATTAACAGGTTGTGTATTTCGCAGGGTTAATGAATTGACAGGCAGATTAAGGCTGACTTTTTATTGACTTCCGATGAGGCGAAATCTCTGCAATAATCGGCTCGAGTGACAGCGTAAGCATTGTGTGAGGGGCTACGGTTGCAGTTTGACCTTGAAATTGTTCAGGCCTTTGTTGAGGTCTCGAAGAGAGCGACGGCCCTCGATGAGATCAATGCGGCATTTATGGGTGTGGCTGGACGGTTTGGATACGGCCATGTTGCCACGACCAGGCTACGGGACTACTCGCAGGGCCCCAGATCGGTGGATGCCGTGGTAACGTATCCAGAGGTATGGAAGGGTCGTTATTCTGAAATGAAATTCCATGAGGTTGATCCTGTTTTTGCTTCGCTTGGCCGACGGTCAACACCATTTTTCTGGAGCGGCGATTCGGAAGAGGGTACTCGCGAAGAGAGAAGTTTTTTTGATGAGAGCCGATCTGCCGGGGTCAAAAGAGGATTGTCTCTTGCGATGTTGATATCGAAATCCGAAACCGCCGCTGTAACCTGGGCGGGGAACTTCGGGGAAGAGAGTGATGGCCTCAAGCACATGTTTCACCTCATCGCGACCTACTATTACCAAAGACTTCGATTGATTCAGGCTGGTACATTTGATACATCACGAAAAGAAGTGACGCTGACTGCCAGGGAGAGCGAAGTTCTCCAATGGTATGCTGTTGGAAAATCTGCCTGGGAAATTGGCGTAATCCTTGGTGTCAGTGAATCGACTGTAAGGTTTCATTTGTCCAGTGTACGGAGGAAATTTGATGTAAGTTCGACGGTGCATGCGACCGCCCTTGCGGTCGCTCGAGAATATATTCAAATTTAGCTGACCGGCCAGCCTCTCACCATATTGAGATTTCTGCCTGCAAGGCGCGCACGGCCAATTGCTCCGGTGCTCGCTTGGCGTCCGCAGTTGTGTCGCCAGTCTACAAGCAAAGAAAGATCAATACTACCTGTCAACCTCGACAGGTAGTCATCAGATTCAATTGTTCGCATTCTTTGGTCCTCGAAAACAAGAGGATCAGGCAATGTTGCACGTTATAACCGGGGAAAATCGGCACCTTTATACACAAAGACTGAAAGAGATGTTTCGCCTCAGATATCGTATATTTGTGGAGGAGCAGAAGTGGTCTCTTCCCTGTACATATCCCTACGAAATGGACCAGTTTGACACTGAGGATGCAGTGTATTTCATCTACATCGACGAATCAGATGAAATTCAGGGGTCCATGCGGCTTCTTCCCACAGCCAAACCGCATCTGATGACCGATGTTTTCCCTGAACTTTGTTCCGGGACGCCTCCCTCCGGCGACGACATATATGAATCGTCGAGAGGAAGCGTGAGAAGCGAGCACAGGCAAGCCGGTCGGATTTGGTCTACAATCGTGGCTGGCAGCTATGAGTTCTGCCTCATCAGCGGCATTAATCAGATGTCCTTTGTCGTGGATATGAAGCTTTTTTCGGCATGGCTCGCCAAAGGAGCCGACATCAACCCTCTGGGGCCTCCCTGCGAAATCAATGGAAGTGTGTGTGTCGCGGCTCTGCGCGAGGTCTCGACGGAGGCATTGGCGCTGAAAAGACGAGACGCACAAATCAGTGGGCCGGCGCTTACCTACATCAGGGATCTTGAGCGGGCGGCATGAGAATATCCATCGTCTCCATTCAAAGCAGTAATATTTTTAGTGAAAGAGAAGTACAATGAGTAATGACAAACGCATAGCTGAAATCCAAAACGATATTCACTCCATTAGAATGCAGATTGAAGCTTTGATGTGTGAAAGTAGATTGACGAAATTGGATACACTGACGTTTCTGCTGGAGCTGGCCTATAAGGAAGCGAGTGTGCAGCCTGGTTTTGAAAGCAGGCAAATTTCAGATCTGGATGTTCCACCGACTGTTCAATAGGATCCATTCAACCGAGACGAATGACTGGCAACTGGTGTGCGTTACTTGCTTACCGCAAATAACGCCACCGCCGCTGCATTGGACACATTGAGACTTGAGATCGGCTCGTGTGTGGGGAGCTTCACAAGCAGGTCGCACTTTTCTCGCGTCAGTCTTCTGAGCCCGGGGCCTTCGGCACCGAGGACGAGGGCGATCTTGTCTGAGAGGTTTTGTGTGCCAAGAACCTCATCTGCCTCTCCGGCGAGGCCGAGACGGAAGTAGCCGGCGTCGGCGGCGGCTTCGAGGGCGCGCGACAGATTGGTCACGCGGATGAGGGGGATGTGTTCGACAGCGCCGGAAGCAGATTTGGCCAGAGTGCCGGTCACCTGTGGAGCGTGGCGATCCTGAACGATGACGGCGGCGGCGCCAAAAGCGGACGCGGTTCTGAGGATTGCACCGACATTGTGCGGGTCAGAGACCTGATCAAGAAACAGGAGGGGCGGTGCCTCGGTTTCGTCGAAGGGTGCCATTACATCCTCGAGGTCGAGATCGGGCAAGGGCGCTGCATGCAGGGTGAGACCCTGGTGGACAGCCCTTTCGGGCAGAAGCTCTGCAATTTCATCAGAGGTTGCAAGCTCCGGGCGGATCCGGTCTGTGGCTCCCGGCGGCAGGGCATCGGCAGCTTTTGAGGTCGCGATCAGTCGATGCAGGGTTCGGCGCGGGTTCTTGAGGGCCTCATGCACCGGGTGAGTGCCGTAGAGCCATTCATTGTTATTGGCATTGTTCTTGGCATTGTTACGGGTATTGCCGTTGGCACTGTTTCTGGCTCGACCGCTACTTTTGCCAATGCCTCTGCTTCGCTTGTCGGATTGTGGTCGGGATGTGGTGGTCTCGGGGCGCCAGGACTGCCCGGCGACTTGACGCCGTTTTGCCCCCTGGCCTCCCACCTGGTCATTCCTACGGTTTTCTCCCGGGTTTTCTGGCCGGGAGCCCGCTGATTTTTCTTTTTGTTTTCCGCGATTTAGCGGCTTGCGCTTCGTCATGGGCTTGCTTATATTCCGCGCCTCCTGGCCCTGCAAGTAGTAAGGTAATCAGGTTGGTTTCAAGCCTTGAGCGCTGTCCATTTCGGGCCTCCTGCAGGAGAAAGTCGAATGGGACGCGTGAGAGGTCTTTTGTCTGTTTACAATTCGGGTCCGGCGCGATAAACGCGTGGGCATTAATAACCGAGCCCTTGTTGATGGACTTGAAGCCAGTTGGTTGTCTGATCGGAGGGGCGAGGTTAAGGAATACGGCGCGGAGGAGTGCCCGAGTGGCTAAAGGGGACGGGCTGTAAACCCGTTGGCTATGCCTACGTTGGTTCGAATCCAACCTCCTCCACCACCCTTCGCCCTTGCGGGCTTCGGGTGGCAGGCCACCCGAAATTGCTAGAGCGAAGGAGTGTCTCCCGAAGCCTTGGCGTAGGGAGGCTGGTCGAAACGAGTTCGTCGGGTCCATTTGGGCCAAACTAAACGCGGGTGTAGCTCAACGGTAGAGCCGTAGCCTTCCAAGCTAATGACGAGGGTTCGACTCCCTTCACCCGCTCCAGAAATTCAGGTTGGCTCAGTCTTGAGCTGATTGGTGTCATGAGAGCTGTTAATTCAGTGAAATGCTCGGTTAAGGAAGAGAAAAAATGGCCAAAGAGAAGTTTGAGCGCACGAAGCCGCATTGCAACATCGGGACGATTGGTCATGTTGACCATGGCAAGACGACGTTGACGGCGGCGATCACGAAGGTTTTGGCGGAGTCAGGCGGGGCGA
>JAUWTJ010000085.1 GCA_030614785.1 Alphaproteobacteria bacterium
AAGGCGGCGCAGGCGCTGGGCAATGAACGTCTCGTTGGCTGCGAGCTCTATGTCACGCTGGAGCC
Organism: Alphaproteobacteria bacterium; assembly: GCA_030614785.1. Lineage (GTDB taxonomy): Bacteria > Pseudomonadota > Alphaproteobacteria > M2410 > M2410 > JAUWTJ01. Next base: position 66 of record JAUWTJ010000085.1, read on the forward strand.
TTGCGCCATGTGCGCCGGGGCGATCTCCTTCGCGCGGATCGCCAAAGTGCACTATGGGACCTCTGACCCCAAGGGCGGCGCCATTGAACACGGCGCGCGCTTCTTTGAACAGCCCACCTGCCATCACAGACCCGACGTCGCCTCTGGCGAGTTGTGGGAGGAATGCTCTGAAGTTCTGAAGGCGTTTTTCAGGGCGCGGCGGAAGTAGCCCGTAACCCGGGAACATCGTCACCCCGGATGCGTTGCAGCACAAAGTGATGCTCCAACGCATTTTCAGAGAAAATGCGTTCTCGTTATTTCATCGTGCGCCCCGGGCGTAAAACCGGCTCCCACTTTTACTGGCGCACTTGCTGCTGGTCCAGGGCCTAAATCTGACATTTGGATACCGGACCAGCAGAGCGGCATTACATGCTGCACCGCATCCGGCATGACGAAATTTCAAATCAAGCCCCGGCAAGCTTCGCATAGGCCCAGCCAGCTTCAGCCAACGGGCGAACCGCTTCGGCATTGGCTTCGGCATTGGCGGAGCTGGCGGTTCCGTCGCGAACCCGTCCCACAATACCTTGCAAAATCCCCGCGAGGCGGAAGAAATTATAGGCCAGATAGAAGTTCATATTTTCGCCAACCACATAACCGGTGCGCTGTTCATACATTTCTGTGTATTCCTCAGCTGTCGGAATACCAAGGGACTTGAGGTCGGAGGATAAAAGCGTCGCGCCGCCGTCGCGCGAGGGCATTTTCCACGACATCAGGTGATAGGTGAAGTCCCCGATCGGGTGCCCCAACGTAGACAGTTCCCAGTCCAGAACAGCCTCTACGCGGTTTTCGGTCGGGTGCAGGATCATGTTGTCGAGACGATAGTCGCCGTGGACAATAGTCGTCAGGTCATCTTGCGGTATCGCATCGGGCAGCCACGCGATGAGATTGTCCATCTCGGAGATCTTGTCGGTTTCGGACATCTGATATTGCTTGGTCCAGCGCGAGATCTGGCGCGCAAAATAATTGCCCGGCTTGCCATAGTCTTCAAGGCCGATGGCCTTGTAGTCGGTCTTGTGCAGCTTGGCGAGGGTCGCGTTCATGCTATCGTAGATTTCCGCGCGCGATTGTGGGTTGTCGGCGGGCAAAAGCAGATCCCAGAGAATGCGGCCGTCGACCTTTTCCATGATGTAGAACATCGTGCCGATAACGTCGGTGTCCTCACACAGACAGAAGGTCTTCGGAACGGGAAAGTCAGTCTTGCCCAGTGCCGTGATAACCTTGTACTCGCGGTCAACCGCATGGGCAGAGGGTAGAAGCTTGCCGGGAGGCTTGCGCCGCATGACATATTTCTGGCGCGGCGTTACAAGCTGGTAGGTCGGGTTGGATTGACCGCCCTTGAACTGGCTGACCTCCAGCGGACCTTCATAGCCATCCACGTTGGCTTCCATATAGTCGCGAAGCGCGTTCTCATCGAACTTGTGGGTGTCAGCGACGTCCTTGGTGCCGGTATTCAGCTCCTCGCGTGTCGGTTCTTCTGTCATGTCGTCTCTTCCCTTTTGTCTTTTACAGGCTTTCTTTATGAGCCCTGTTTTTTATCGTTTCAGTGCGCGCCAGCCAATATCGCTGCGGTTAAAGCCCTCTGGCCAGTCGACCTTGCCAATGGCCTCATAGGCGCGTGCCCGTGCCTCGCCTATGGTGGCCCCAAGCGCCGTAACATTCAAGACCCGCCCGCCGCTGGCGGTAAGTTTTGTTCCGGATTTTTTGGTCCCGGCGTGAAAAATGGTGACGTTCTGGTCTGAACCCGCCGCGTCAAGCCCCCGGATCTCCGAGCCTTTTTGGTAGGCGCCAGGATAGCCTTCGGTGGCCATGACAACCGTCATGGCGCTTTCATCCGACCAGGAAAGCTCGACCGTGTCCAGCGTCCCGTCGTGACACGCCATGAGCGCGGGCAGGAGATCGCTCTGGAGCCGCACCATCAGGACCTGGCATTCGGGATCCCCGAAGCGGACATTATATTCGATGAGCTTGGGCGCGCCGCCTGAAATCATCAGCCCTGCGTAGAGGACGCCCTTGAACGGCGCGCCCCTGTCTTTCATCGCTGCGACGGTTGGCCGGATGATTGTATCCATGACCTTTTGGGTCATCGCCTCGTCCATGATCGGCGCCGGGGAATAGGCTCCCATGCCACCGGTGTTGAGCCCTGTGTCGCCATCGCCCACGCGCTTGTGATCCTGCGCGCCGACAAGTGGCAGAATATTGGTCCCGTCGGTCAGGGCAAAGAAACTGGCTTCCTCACCCTCAAGGAATTCCTCGATCACCACCTGATCGCCAGCCTCGTCAAAGGCTCCGGCAAACATTTCGTCAATGGCGGTCTCCGCATCCTCAAGTGTTTCTGCTATAATGACGCCCTTGCCAGCGGCCAGGCCATCGGTCTTGATGACAAAGGGAGCGTGCAGGGTTTTGAGAAAGGCTTTTGCCGAAGTGGCATCGTAGCAACGTTGATACCCGGCGGTGGGAATATCGTAATCCGCACACAAATCTTTCATGAACCCCTTGGAGCCTTCAAGCTCCGCGGCTGCCTTGTTGGGTCCGAAGCTCGCGATGCCTGCCGCATCAAGCGCGTCCACCAGCCCGGCGGTGAGCGGGACTTCCGGGCCCACCACAACAAAATCGATGGCTTCGTCCCTGGCAAAGGTCACAAGGCCGTCAATGTCCGTATCCTTGATGTCGACCAGAGTGGAGATTTCCGCCATGCCGCCATTGCCGGGCGCGCAATATAGCGCGTCCACGAGGGGGCTTCCCGAGATCGCCCACGCGAGCGAATGTTCACGGCCACCTGATCCGACCAGCAAGATTTTCATTAGCGTTCTCGATCTCTTTTCTTAGGCCTGAAAGGGCGCTATCTTGTATCAGAGAGTCGGACCCGAGGCGAGCAATCCTGCCACCCCCGCCACCCCGGCCACCCATATTCAGCCGAAAGTCTATATGAGCGACCCAAGAACCAATGAGGCCATTAATGTCCCCGAATACACGGTCTCCGAGCTTTCCGGGGCTATCAAGAAGACTGTCGAGGGGGCCTTTGGCTACGTTCGCGTGCGCGGCGAGTTGGGGCGGGTCTCACGGCCTGCGTCTGGTCATCTCTATATGGACCTGAAAGACGACAAGGCAGTTCTTAACGGTGTCATGTGGAAAGGCACCGCATCGAAGCTTTCCATTCGCCCGGAGCAGGGCCTTGAGGTTATCTGCACCGGCAAGCTCACCACCTTTCCCGGACAGTCACGCTATCAGATCGTCATCGAAACCATGGAGCCAGCGGGCGTTGGTGCCCTCATGGCCCTGCTGGAGGAACGCCGCAAGAAACTACACGCCGAAGGTCTCTTCGATGAGGCGCGCAAGCAACTTTTGCCACACCTGCCCGAAGTGATCGGCGTGGTCACCTCGCCATCGGGCGCGGTCATCCGCGATATTCTCCACAGACTTTCTGACCGCTTCCCCCGCCATGTGCTGGTCTGGCCCTGCCTGGTTCAGGGCGAGAAGGCGGCGCAGCAGATTGCCGCCGGCATTGAAGGTTTCAACGCGCTTGAGCCCGGCGACGACATCCCCCGGCCTGACGTTATTATCGTGGCGCGTGGCGGCGGCTCCATTGAGGACCTTTGGCCTTTTAATGAAGAGATCGTTGTGCGCGCGGCAGCCGCGAGCCTGATCCCGCTGATCTCCGCCGTCGGCCACGAGACCGATACCACGCTCATTGATTTCGCCTCGGACCAGCGCGCGCCGACGCCGACCGCTGCCGCTGAGATGGCTGTGCCGGTCCGCAGCGAACTGGTCGCCGGTCTGATGACCCTCGATCGGCGTCTTGTTAGCGCCTCGGCGAGATCCATGACCGAGCGCCGCGAACGCGTCAGAAGTCTGGCTCGCGCCATTCCCAAACCCCGGGACATAATGGGCCTCGCCCAGCAGCGATTTGATACAGCATCCTTGCGTCTGTTGCAGTCGCTCAAGGGCCACGTCAGGGCCCACCGGTCCCGGTTCGACGGGGTGGCTGCCAGACTCAGACCTGAACAATTGAAGCAAAGGGCCGAGGTCTCGCTCAACCGGGTCTCCGAGCTGGGCACCCGCCAGACCAATGCGATGAAATCGCGCCTGGCAAGGCAGGAAGAGCGCCTCAAAGCCTCGTCCAATATGCTTGAAGTCCTGAGCTACAAGAGCACGTTGAACCGGGGGTATGCCATGGTTCATGGTGAAGATGGCCGGATCATCCGCGATGTAAAATCTGCACAGCCGGGCATGGCGGCAGAAGTGGAGTTTTTCGATGGCAGGGTGCCCGCCGTCTTTGGCGCGCCCGGCACCGCGCCCAAAAAAGCCACAAAAAAGCCCTCAAAGACCTCTAAAGACGATGCTAAAGAAGTGGAAGAAAAGCAGGGGCGGCTGCTATAGTGCGCCCTGATTGCAAATCGGGGTTGAGGTAAAATGAACATTCAGGAACCGGGTATGGACGGAACGACAAAAGCAGAACTTGAATATCTCGACGGCGAGTTCTCCGTTGTCAAACCGGGTGCCTGGGTCCTGTGCGAGGTGACCGGCCAGCGCATTCCGCTTGACGAGCTGCGCTACTGGAGCGTCGAGCGGCAGGAAGCCTATGCATCCGCCGAAGCCGTCCACAAAAGAATGCAGCAACTGGGTCTCGCGAAGGGAGCCGCCCAATGAGATTTTGGGTGAGGCTTTTGGGTTTGTTTTCCCTCGTTCTTTCATCGTCCGCATTTGCCGACCCGGGCATTCTGCCGTTCTCGGTCAGCGGTGAATTGAAACAGGGCGGGCTCGTTCGGGCGAAAATTGAACCGGGCGCAAAGGTCACTCTTGATGGCCGCGATCTTCTTCTCGACTCTGCGGGCAATTTCATTTTTGGATTTGATCGGGACTATGGAGACAAGGCCGAAGTCCATGTGACGTTCGCGGATGGCAGAGACTGGAGCGGCGTTCTCGACGTTGGCACTCGTGACTATGATGTTCAGTATGTTGAGGGTATCGCGAAAAAATACGTGGAGCCACCGGCTGATACGCTTGCCCGTATTCGCGCCGAGGCGAAACGCAAACGCGCCGCACGGGCAGAGATGAATGCTTCGACCGGTTATCTGGCGGATTTTAACTGGCCTTTGACGGGCCGCATTTCCGGCGTCTATGGCTCCCAGCGCTATTACAATGGCAAGCCAAGGCGTCCCCACTTTGGTGTCGACGTCGCCGCGCCCGCTGGCACTGAGTTTCACGCGCCTGCGGACGGTGTTGTAACCCTCGCCGATGATGACATGTACTTTGAGGGCGGTCTCATTTTCCTCGATCACGGCATGGGGCTGACCTCGGCCTTTCTGCATCTTTCAGGGGTCGATGTGAAGCCGGGTGATGCGGTTGCGAAAGGCGATGTGCTGGGCCGCGTAGGCGCCGCTGGCCGGGCTAATGGCCCGCATCTTGACTGGCGCATGTATTGGTTCGACCAGCATATCGACCCGGTCCTCATCGTCGGCACGATGCCCGTCGAGAAATAGACTTTTACGGATTAACTCCCTTGCCGCTATTATATCCTCATCCTGACGAGCCGCCTTTGGCGGCGTCTCGAAGGATGCAAGGCCCGGATATCTGCAATGCCTCCTTCGCCCTGCGGCCCAAAGCCTTCGGGCGACGGGTCGAGGCTCGCTTTGCTCGCACCTCAGGATGAGGTTGGAGAAGGCTCTGTCACTCGGGAAAAGAGTCTGACACCTGATCCGCTGCTGCCTCCCGCACCGGTTTTGGGCCGTATTTCTTCTTGCGCTTCGGCGGTGACCAGCGATTGTGCATCCACATCCACTGACCCGGGGTCTCGCGAATCCGATCTTCAAGGAACTGATTGTAGGCGGTGGTGATCGCCAGAATGTCGCCCGATTTGCTGCCGGTTTTCGGAACCTCGAGCGGCGGATAGATCTCAACCCGGAAATGCGCCCCTCCCATGCGGCGGATGTGCATCGGCACGATCGGGCAATCATACTTTTCTGACAGCTGCGCCGCCGCGCCCGCAGTCATGGACGGGCGGCCAAAAAAAGGCGCTTCGATCCCATCATTCATTTTCTGATCAACCAGCATGGCAACCGGCGTTCCGGCGCGAATATGTTTGACGATCATCTTTGCGCCCGCGCGGCCCTTGGGCGACTGAGAGCTGAAAGAATTGGGCCCCCTGAGCCGCATCGACCAGTCGTTGACCAGCGGGTTGTTGGCGGAGCGATAGACCCCGTCAAGCTCAAGTCCGCGCAATCGAATACATGGCGCCAGCAGTTCCCAATTAGCGAAGTGGCCGGAGATGAACAGCGCGCCCTTGCTGCGGCCAACCACCTCATCAATAATTTCTCCGCCGACCACCTCAATACGGGATCCGTCTCTATAGGGAAGAAGCTTTGTGATCTGCGGGAATTCCTGCATGGTTCGGCCAAAGTTGTCCCACATGGCGCGAAGGTTTTCGTCAATCTCCCCGTTGGTCGAATTCGGCATGCACATGCGCATATTATTGCGTGCGGTTTTCTGGGCCGGTGTCAATGGGCCAACCATCCGCGCGACACGGCCGCCAATGGCCGATGCGCCGTCAAGGCCGAACAGGCCGCAGAATGCTGTGAAACCGCGCAACAGGGCATATTCAGCGTAGTGGCGAGCCTTGAGGTCTCGTGCTCCTTTTACACTGTGCGGTTTTTTCATTTATGTGTCCTGATGGATTACTCACTCACTCAAGAGAGCTTTTAGCGTGTGGCACCCTGGTCCTGCAAGCCCTCAACAAGAAAACCCGCGAGGCTTTCGGGCTCCTCGAACAATATTCGAATCGGCAATTCCCGGGTTTTGGCACGGAAGTTAGCGGGTAGACGGACGTAGTCCTTGGATGTTGTTATCAGGTCCGCGCTGCGTTCATCGCGCAAGACCTCCAGCCATTCAAGGTCGCGCGTCCTGAAAGGGTGATGGTCAGGGTAGGGGACGGCCTCAACCACGTCGAAGCCTTGTGCTGCCAGCGTGTCGAAAAATTTTTGCGGCCTGCCGATGCCGGTAAAGGCAACAACTGGTCTGGTCAGGTCAAATTCGGCTCTCGGGTCGACATTGACGCTGGCCCGAAAGACCGGGGTACCGCTCGCTTTTACCAGGTCTCGGTCGCGCTCATGGCACAGGTCGCCAACAAGAATGATCGCATCAGCACGGCGCAGACCCAGCCTGATGGATTCGCGCAAGGGCCCGGCCGGTATCATGCGTCTGTTGCCAAAGCCAGCCGCCGCGTCAATCACCACGAGCGAGAGGGTCTTGATGATTGCGGGGTTCTGAAAGCCGTCATCCATGATAATGACCTCAGTGCCGTCGCGCGATGCTGCTTCGCCGCCGCGCCGCCGGGTCGGAGAAATATAGGTCGGCGCGGCACTGGCAAGCAACAAGGCCTCATCACCGGCCACCTCAAATCCGTGGACGGAAAGGTCGATGCGCGTAGGGTCAGCGGTCTTTCCGCCATAGCCGCGGGTGAGAAAGGCTGTGCGTGTCCCGTCGGCGGTGATAAGATCGTTAAGGGCAAGGCAGACAGGGGTTTTGCCCGTCCCTCCGGCGGTCAGGTTGCCGACGCAGATAACTTTTGCCACAGTCCGGCGCGGAGATCCGGTTGCTCTTTGCCATTGACCCACAGCTCCGTAGAGCCAGCCAAGGGGCGTGAGAAACGTCGCGGTTAGACCGGCGAGGCCGTCCTCGGGATACCAGAATTCAGGGGCGCGCATCGGGTCCTCCCATATGAGACAAGAGGGGGGTGACCGCATCCGTGACACGTTCCAGAACGCCTTGCGCAGAACGGAAAACGTCTTCGCCTGCTGCGCCGATCCGGTGGGCTCGCTCCGGGTCTTTCAGGAGATCCCGCAGCAAATCCTTGAGCTCGTTTTCGTCCGCAGCTATGAGCGAAGCCGACGCGTCCCTGAGCATATCATTCAGTGCCACAAAATTATCCGTCCATGGTCCCTGAATAATGCAGCGACCAAACCGGGCCGGCTCAAGCGGATTTGACCCGCCGTGACCAGGGACAAGACTACGCCCCAGAAAAACCGGAGCATCAAGCCGAAAGAATACGCCGAGCTCTCCCATCGTATCGGCCAGATAGATGTCTGTGTCATCGGCTATGGCATCGCCGTTTGACCTGACCGCCACGTTCAGACCCTGAGCCACCAGATTTTGCCGGATCGCAGAACTCCGTTCGGGATGACGTGGCACGACAATAAAAAGCAAAGACTCAAACTCGTGTTTAAGATGGCGGTATATCACGCCCAGCCGCGCCTCTTCATCGTCTGCTGTCTGTGCAGCAAGCACAAGCGGGCGCTGGCCGATCATGGCGTGCAGCGCCTCCCGCTCAGCTTGCACATCAGGCAAGGCAGGCGCCGCAAACTTCAGATTGCCCGGCGCCGAGACATGGCGTGCACCAAGCGCGACCAATTTCACGGCGACGCTCTCATCCTGGGCAAGGCAGAGGTTGAACGTTTCAAGCACGGGTCCAATAAACCCCGGCCATTTTTTCCAGCGCGCGAAACTGCGATCCGAAAGGCGCGCATTGAGCAGCGCCGCCGGGATCTTTCGTCTCGCTACGCCGCCCAGGAGGTTTGGCCAAAACTCACTTTCCATCCAGAACACGGCATCGGGCCGCCATTGATCAAGGAAGCGTTTCGCATAGACGGGATGATCAAGCGGTACAAACTGATGAAAAGCCCGTGCCGGAAGACGTGTCTCAAGAAGCCTGGCGGACGTCACGGTGCCGGTCGTGATGAGGACATGAAGCTTCGGGTTTTTTTCCAACAGGTGTATGACGAGCGGCAGTGCGGAAAGGCTTTCCCCGACGCTTGCGCTGTGAACCCAAAGCAGGTCCCCGCCCGGTCTTTCCACAGATGACTTGCCATAGCGCTCCGTCATTCTGGCCGGGTCCTCCTTGCCGCGGCGGACCCGGCGACGAAGGTAGAGCGGAAAAAGGGGACCGACAAGCCACCACGCCGCCCTGTACAGCGCGTGCCCCGCATTGAAAGCGGCGCGCGGGTCTGGGTCCGGGTGGGAAGTTGCATCGTTCATAGGGGTTTGTTCCAGGGCCGGTCAGACTCTTGCCGTTTCTTCGGGCGGCAGAATGGGTTCAGCGCCAACGATGAGATCTGCCTCTCGGGTGAGATCAATCATCGCCTGTTCAACGCGAGCCCGGGAAATTTCCAGGTCCTCGGGGGAGGCCTTTTTGTCAATGAAGATGGGCTCGCCCCACATGATAACGCCCCTTGTAAACGGCAGGGCCACGACAAACCGGTCCCAGCTTTTCATGACCTTCCGGCTGCGCGCCGCATAGGTTGCGGGCAAAATTGGAACGCCGGCAAGCCGCGCTGTTGCGCAGACCCCGTCGCTGGCTCGCATGAGAGGCCCGGACGGACCGTCCGGTGTGATCCCGACGGACTGTCCGGCGCGCACCGCTTTCACCATGGTGCGCAATGCCCGGGCGCCGCCCTTGTTGCCGTCTTTTGACGATGATCCGCGCACGGTACCCAGACCAAGATGACCGACGGCGTCCGCAATGATGGCACCGTCACGATGATTGGAGATTAACAGGTTCATTGGCATGGTTGTTCGCCAGGCGTGCGGCATCATCAGGATACGGCCATGCCAGTACGCCACCAGAAATGGCTTGCCCTCCTGCCACAAGGCGCGGGGATGCTCCTCGCCCAGGATTGTCCAGCGTCCCGTGAAATAGACGAAGCGGATATAAAGCGCGGTCAGCCAGGAAATCACGCTGCGCAATTGATCATTGCGGCCAAAGGCCTTGACCCACTGCGGCGTCCGACGGCGTGGTTTCTGTTTGGTGGGCATGAGGGCGTCATGGCTCATGGGCTATTCTCCTGCCTCAAGAACGGAGGTTTTTTCCGTGTCGTCGAAAATTGAGCTGTAGAGCGATGCATAAAGTTTCCCGTTGTCAATCAATTCGCCGTGACGGCCTGCTTCAACAATCCGGCCCCGATCAAGGACGAAGATCCGGTCGGCGTCGATGATGGTCGAGAGCCGGTGCGCAATCACGATTGTAGTGCGGTCCTTCATCAGGGTTCGCAGCGCCTGCTGCACCTGCGCTTCAGAGCGTGTGTCGAGCGCCGAAGTGGCTTCATCAAGCAGCAATATGGGCGCGTTCTTCAACATCGCTCGTGCGATGGCAATGCGCTGGCGCTGGCCACCTGAAAGCCGGGCACCACCTTCCCCGGCGTAGGACGCATACCCGTCCTGCATCTCGGTGATGAAGTCGTGCGCCGCTGCTGCGCGCGCTGCTGCCTCAATCTCTTCCCGGGTCGCATCCGGTTTGCCATAGGCGATATTGGCAGCGATTGTATCATCAAACAGGAAAGGGTCCTGGGTGACGATGGCGATGGGACGTCTCAGGCTCTCCTGCGTGACGCTGCGAATGTCCTGCCCGTCAATTTCCACCGAGCCGCTGGTCACATCGTAAAACCGGGGAATGAGATTGAGGACGGTGCTCTTGCCGGCACCGCTGGGACCCACCAGCGCAATGGTTTCACCAGGTTCTGCAGCAAAGGAAATATTATTAAGCGCCGCCTTGTCGTCGCCGTAGTGGAACGAGACGTCATTGAAAGCAATCCGTCCGCCGTTGAGCACAAGTTCGCCTGCTTCCGGATCATCAACAATTTCCGGCTCGATATCAATTTCATCAAAGACCTGAGCGAGTGCTGCCATTCCCTGGCTGAGGATGGCAAAAAGATTGGAGAGCTTTTTCAGCGGATCGTAGGACAGCATCATTGCCATGAGGAAGCTCATGAACTGATTGAGTGTGAATTCGCCGTCGAGCGCGCGAAGACCGCCATAAAACAACACTGCGGCGATACCAATTCCGGTAATGGCTTCTGTTACCGGGGCAGCGGCAAGCTTTGCGCGTGCTGCTTTCAATTGATGCAGCATACGGCGGTGAATGGAGGCCTGCGTCCTTGCGATCTCGCGCTCTTCCTGACCATAGGCCTTGACAACCCGGGTGCCGTCGAGGTTTTCCGATATCAGCGCCGTTAGAATGCTGGTTTCGGCCATCTGTTTTTTTGTCGCCTTGCGGGTTTTTTTGCCCTGCTTGCGAGAGTTCAGGATGACAAGCGGGATGACGCCCGATGCAACAAGCGCCAGAGCCGGGTCCTGATAATACATCACGGCCAGAAGGCCGATCACCGATGTCGTCTCCTTGGCAAATCCGGCAATCGCCTGAACGGAAGCTTGTTGAACCAGCGTGACATTGTTCAATGTATTGGTCATGAACTCGCCGGAGTGAGTAACGTTGAGCCTTTGCAAGTCGGCATAGACCATGGTGCGAAAGAGGCGCAGCTGCAAGTCAGCGACCAGTCTTTGGCCAATCGTCGCCATGATGTTGCCTTCGCCATAGGTCGCAAGGGCTTTCACTGTTGCGACGACGATAACGACTATTGGGATCAGATAGAGCAGATCCTTGTCTTTCTCGAGAAACAGAAATTTGATTGCCGGATCGAGGAGGAAGGCAAGCCCAGCGGTTGTCGCGGCGATCACCAGCATGAGGAGAACGGCACAGAAAAGTGGCACTCTTTGAGGCTTGAGATACTCCCGCCACAACCGGCGCACAGAGGCGCGGCTTTGAGCCTTTTCTGTCTCCCTGGTCGATGGTCCGGCAGAAGGCAGAAGCTGATTTGCGCTGATAGTGTTCACAGATTGAAGTCTTCTGCTCAAAGTTAAGGGGCAGGCGGTTTCTCCCGCCCGGATCATCGGGTCCCGTTTTACCACGAAAGCGTGAAAAAGCGCCTCATTTTGCGTAGCGGAGCAGGCTGCAGGCCTATTCGGGCTCCTCAGGGCTCATCAGGCGGTGCAAATGCACGATGAAATAGCGCATTTTGGCGTGATCGACGCTGCTGTGCGACGCCGCCTTCCATGCATCATAGGCTTTTGCATAACTCGGGTAGATCCCGACTATTTCAACTGCGTCCAGATCCTTGAACGTGATGTCGCTGATATCGGCCAGTTCACCGCCAAAAACAAGATGCAGCAATTGCTCGCTCATGAGTTGGTCCTCCAGGCTAAAAGTTGATCCGGTGCTGTATCATGTTCCGGCGATGGTCATGCCATCGATGCGTATGGTTGGTGCGTTGACGCGGCCCTTGAATTCCAGGTCGTTGGCTGGCGTCATCTCGGCAAACATGGATTTGAGATTACCCGCGACGGTGATCTCGTTAACCGCGAAGGCAATCTCACCGTTCTCGATCCAGAAGCCCGACGCGCCGCGGCTGTAGTCTCCGGTGATGCCGTTGACGCCCGAGCCGATAAGCTGGGTGATATAAAGACCTGATTTTATGTCTGCGATGAGTTCGTCCGCGCTCAGGTCTCCCGGTTCCATGTAGAGATTTGTCGCGCCGGGCGAGGGCGGTCCGCCGATACCCCGGCTTGCATGCCCGGTGGTCTCAAGCCCGAGCTGGCGGGCTGTGGCTGTGTCGAGCAGCCAGGTGGTGAGGCGGCCATCTTCAATGAGATTGTGGCGCTTGTTGGCAACGCCTTCGCCGTCAAACGGCTTTGACCCGAAGCCGCGCCTGCGATGCGGATCATCGACAATGCAAAGGCCCGCTTTGAAAATCTGCTCACCCATCTGGTCCTTGAGGAAGCTTGAGCCCCGGGCAATGCCGGAGCCCGATATTGCCCCGGCCAGATGTCCGACAAGACCCGAGGACACTCTTGGGTCATAAACAACAGGCACGCTCTGGCTGGCCATCTTGCGAGCATTCAGCCGTTTTACGGCGCGCTCCCCGGCGCTCTGGCCGATTTTGGCCGCGCTCTCGAGGTCTTCTGCATGGCGTGCCTGGGTAAAATCATAGTCGCGCTCCATCGCGCTGCCCTTGCCGGCCACGACAGAAACAGAGATGCCTTGCGAGGTTCCGCCATACCGGCCAACAAATCCGGCTGAGGTCGCCAGCACGATCCCGGATCGCCCCCAGCTTGCACCGGCCCCGCCGGAATTGGTAACACCCTCAATGGCAAGGGCAGCCTCCTCGGCGGTACGGGCCAGATCTATGAGATGATCGGAGCCCGGCTCCACTGGATCAATGAGATCAAGCTCCGGGAAGTCCTTTGCGAGGCGATCATCCGGCGCGAGGCCGCACCAGGGGTCCTCCGGTGCCAATTTTGCCATGGCCACAGCCCGTTCGGCGAGGGGCTGGAGCCCGTCCCTTGAAAGGTCGCTGGACGAAACCGCCGCCTGGCGCTGGCCAACCATCACCCTGAGCCCCAGATCCTGCCCCTCGGAGCGCTCGATATCCTCAAGCTTGCCAAGCCGGAAGGACGCCGCATGGGAAATCCCCTCGGCCACGAGCGCATCGGCAGCATCTGCGCCAGCCTTGATTGCTTCTTTCACAAGGGCTGCGACAACGTCTTCTATTGAGCTGCCGGAAAGCTCACTCTGGGATGTCATGGGCCGGGTCCTGTAGAAAAAGGGCAATGGATCGCGCAATATGCAGGCGACCCTGAAGGGCTTTCCATACAGCAATTCTCGGGCAATGACAAAACGCTTTGGCTGAGCGCCCCCAAACGAAGAAGCGGCCCGCCGATGGCGAGCCGCTTCAAATTTGGGTTCTGCTATTTGCTTCGCAGCTTATGCGGTCCGGCGACGACGGGCAGCAATGCCCATGCCGAGGAGACCAAAGCCGAGGAAGCCAAGCACTGCAGGTTCCGGTACTGACGGATTGACTGATTCGACAAGCACAACGAAGTCGTTAAAGTCGCCATCGCATTGGCCGCACAAGGG
>JAUWTJ010000147.1 GCA_030614785.1 Alphaproteobacteria bacterium
TCCCGACATCGGATGGGTGGAACTCCTGATCATTGCGGCCGTCGCGATTATTGTCGTCGGGCCGAAGGATCTGCCACGCCTGATGCGTATTCTCGGCCAGTGGGTCGGCAAGGCAAGGAGCCTTGCGCGCGAGTTTCAACGCAGCTTTGACGACCTCGTGCGCGAAAGTGAGCTGGACGACCTGCGCAAGGAAGTTGAGGAGCTGCGCGCGCTCAATCCCATCGACGATATCAAGAAGGCGCTCGATCCGACAGACGAGCTGCGCGATCTCGACAAATCGCTGAAAGACGAGATGACCCCGCTCGAAAGCGATCTGAAGGCACCGGAAGAAGACCCGGTTGATTTCGGTGCCGACCTGCTGGCGGCTCAAGAGGAAATTGAGACAGAGACAGATCTGGTGCGCGAGAGCGAAGCAGAAACCGAGACCCATGAGAACGCGGGTGCGGTGAAGCCATGAGCCAGGAAGACATCGAAGCCTCCCGCGCGCCGCTGATGGAGCATCTCATCGAGCTGCGCAAGCGCCTGATCTGGTCGGTCATGGCCATTGCCGCCTGTTTCATCGTCTGCTTTTACTTCGCCGACGAGATTTTCAACATCCTGCTGGTGCCCTATCAGCAAGCCGACGATGCCTGGCGGGTCGCAAACGGGATCACCGGGGAGGAACGCCTCGGGCTGATCTTCACCGCGCCGCAGGAGTTTTTCTTCACCCAGATGAAGCTGGCGCTGTTCGGCGCGCTGTTCCTTGCCTTCCCGATTATCGCCTCGCAGGTCTGGATGTTCGCCGCTCCCGGCCTTTATGCCAATGAACGCAGCGCCTTCCTGCCATTTTTGTTGGCAACACCGGTGCTGTTCATCGCCGGGGCGTCGCTGGTCTATTTCCTGATCATGCCGCTGGGCATGCAGTTCTTCATGGGCTTCCAGCAGGTTGGCCCGGATGCGGCCGCAACCATCGAATTGCTGCCGCAGGTGTCAAAATATCTCGGCCTGATCATGACGCTGATCTTTGCCTTCGGTCTGTGCTTCCAGCTGCCGGTGCTGCTGACCCTGCTCGGCAAGGCCGGCATCGTGACCTCCGAAGGTCTCGCCAAAAACCGCAAATTTGCCGTCGTCGGCGCCATTACCATGGCCGCTATCCTGACCCCGCCAGATCCGATCAGCCAACTGGGTTTGGGCATCCCGACGATCCTGCTCTATGAGATCTCGATCTGGACCGTGAAGATGGTGGAGAAGAAGCGGAAAGAGGGCGAGGAGGACTAATCCCCATTTCGAATAGTACTGAGGCATTCCTCAAGGAAGGCGATATCCAATAGCAATAGCTTTCGTTCATCTTCTGTGACATCGCGCCCATTGGAACGAATGGATAGTTCTTTTGATTCAATTGATTGCACCAAATTCTTTAAATGTATTAGCTCCTCGGGAGCTGTGACTTCTTTTGTCATTATTGTATTTCCTTTAGTTACTCTTCTTACTGAATAAAATAGAGGAGTACTATCAAACACAGCAAATATTTATTGCGGGGGCGATTGCTATCCGGATAAAAGAAAACCGAGTGCCATCCAGGTGGTCGCGGATATCCTTTTCTATCAAGTGTGAATTCTGCTCTTGCGTTCGATAGCCTTAGATCCATGCGAAGATGTTGTTTGAGTTCCAACCTTTCCTCGTACGCATAAATAGCGTCGTCAATAGATTCGTCGGTTGCTCCTGGATATTCTGCAAGTCGTTTTCTTAGCGCAAGTTCATCCGCTTCAGAGAGGGTAAGCCTAATCGCAGGATCGTTGGTATTTTGATTGCTCATGACAGTTACTCCGACGCACTAATCTGATCATATTTCAGTGTGAAAGAAAACAATATCAATCATAGGTTACGAATATCACAATTTGGTTGGGCCATGGGAGGTTCAATAATTCCCTTTAAATAACCGGACTCCGGTGGTATCCCACGAAAAACATGCTTCTGCAGCTTGACCCGAGAGCCCTGACCTTATGTTCGATATTAAATTCATCCGTGACAACCCCGATGCCTTTGATGCTGCCCTTGCGCGCCGGGGTGTTGAGCCGAAAGCTGCCCAGGCCCTTGAGCTCGATGAGCGCCGCAAGGCTGTGTTGACGCAGACCCAGGTGGCCCAGACGAAGCGTAATGAGGCGTCCAAGCAGATTGGCAAGGCCAAGGCGTCCGGGGACGAGGCGCTGGCCGCCAAAGTCATCGCCGATGTTGCCAGCCTTAAGGAGGTCGTTCAGAAGGGCGAGGAAGAGGCCCGGATTATCGAACAGGAACTCCACGAGTTCATGTCGTGGATCCCGAACCTGCCCGCCGAAGATGTGCCTGACGGCAAGGACGAGGACGACAATGTCGAGATCCGTCAGCACGGCCAGAAGCGCGAGCTGAACTTTGCCCCGGCGGAGCATTTCGACATTGGCGAGGGCCTCGGCCTGATGGATTTTGAGGCCGCCGCCCGTATGTCCGGCGCACGCTTTGTCGTGCTGCGCGGGCAGCTTGCCCGTATGGAGCGGGCGCTTGCCGCCTTCATGATCGACAGTCACACCAGCCAGTTCGGCTATACCGAAATCTCGCCGCCGCTGCTGGTGCGCGATAACGCGATGTTCGGCACGAACCAGTTGCCCAAGTTTCGCGACGATCA
>JAUWTJ010000116.1 GCA_030614785.1 Alphaproteobacteria bacterium
GCAAGCTGGGTCAGGATCCCCAGCGCAACCATTTCGCCGTGCATAACAGCCGCATCGACCTTGGCAATCATCGTCAGAGCGCTGGCCAGCGCATGCGCCGCTGCAAGACCGCCGCTTTCAAACCCAAGCCCGCTGTGCAGCGTATTGGCTTCCACAATATTTTCAAAATCGAGAGTGATAGCGCCCTCTTTCATCGCCGCAAGCGCGCCATGGGCTGACGAATAGACCGTTTCAGCGCACAAATGCCCGACCGAGGCCGCCGCCAGCGTTGGCCGCGCACCAAGCGTCGAGCGCGCCGCAGGATTGGCGATACAGACCCGCGCCTCATACCAGGTCGCCAGCGCATCAGCCATGCCGGAAACCAGATATCTGGCGGGCGTCTTGAGAATAATTTCAGTGTCCATCAGGACGAGCGAGGGGTTATCAGGAAAAAACTCAACGCCGACCTGCACCCCATCGGGCGAATAGATCACCGAAAGCGCTGAACACGGAGCATCGGTCGAGGCCAGCGTTGGCACAATGACCGCGCGGGCGCCGAGCCGATGCGCAATGGCTTTGCCCGCATCGACACACTTGCCGCCGCCGACCGCAATCAGACAATCGACCTGCGGCCCTGCCCCGGTGAGCGCCTCTGCCGCACTTTCTATTTGTTCAAGACAACACTCGCCGCCAAAAGGTACCACGCGGGGCGCAATCCCCTCATGACCCAGACTGGCCTCAATCTGCGCCCCGAACCGGGCAAGCCCTCCATCTGAAATCAGAATTGCGGCGGTTTTCACCTTCAGCACGCCGAGATAACGTCCCAGATTATCCAGCACGCCCGGGCCCTGCACATAGCGATGCGGCGACACGAAGACCCGCGGCGGCGTCCCGGTTTCAGATCCGAACACAAGAGGTGGAAAGTAGGGGGCATCTGTCTGGCTCATTGTCGTTCCCTGCCTGTTGATCTGCTTCGCAAAGGTACACAGGCAACAAGGCTACGAGAGGCGGATCGGCAATGCAAGATCAGACCGCAACACCCCGGACCAGATAAAAACCCGGCGCCATCTTACGATGACGCCGGGTCCGCAGCCTTCGGATCATAAGGGGATCAGATCAGAAGTTATAGACACCACGCACGTACCACATACCGCCATGGGAGCCAATTGGCGTCCGACGAGGATAAGGCATGCCCTGGGAGACGCGACTTGGCACTCTGTCAGGATACTCATCAAACATGTTGTTGGCACCAAGCATCAGATCGAACTTCTCGGTCATGGCAAAACTCACTTCCGCATCGAAGATGATCTCCGATCCGATTGGCGTATTGGCACCATCTTCGTCAATCGTCTCACCGTAATAGTTCGCGCGAACCATGCCGGAGAAGCGGCCAACCGAATGGACAACCGAAAAGTTTGTCCGATCTTCTGGAAGGTTGCCTTCAATATTTGCAATAGCGCCGGCAGAAACCGGATCGATACCGCCCACCTGCGTCTGCCCGGTCACTTCGGTTTCCGTGTGGTTATACGCAAAGGTGAAGTTTGTCGTCGAGCCGTTGTCCCAATCATATTGGTAGAGGCCAACAACATCCACTCCCGTAGTCTCTGTCTCCAGCGCGTTCGTATAGAACGAAAGGCTGGTGAACAGAGGGTCAACCACGGCAATGTTCTGCGTCTTCATAATCCGGTCGTCAACCTCGATTTTGAAGGCATCAACCGTAATTGAAAAGGCAGGATCCGGCTGGAACGAAAAGCCGATGCTGGTATTCAGAGACGTTTCTGCATCCAGAGCCTTACCGCCGTTTGCAACCGCCAGCGGATGCGTCGGAGCCAGGGTTCCCTGCTGGGTTTGCTCAAGCGTGCCAACATCAAATGTCGTCACAATACCGGAGTAATTGCTTTGACCAGGTGTCGGAGCACGGAAGCCTGTCGAAATGGCACCGCGCAATATAATCACATCCGAGAGCGTATAACGAGCCGCCAGCTTTCCGACTGTCGTACTGCCAAAGTCAGAAAAGTTTTCGTGCCGAACAGCAACCTGAACGAGGAAGTCTTCGCTGAAGTCAGTCTCCATATCAACGTAGGCAGCCCAGTTTTCCCGTGCAAATTCGCCGGCCGTTTCCGGAGATATCCCGGTCATGCCGTTGGCACCAATACCTGGCTCAACATAGTTGGTCGCGGTATCCGGATTGATCAGCGCACCAACGCCCGTCCAGTCGCCCGCATCCCATGCAGCACGGTCACCGACGAACATTTCATAGGTCTCTTCACGCCACTCGGCACCAAATGCAACATTGGTGCTGTCACTTACCTGCTTGGAGAAATCAGCATTGAAGTTCAATTCACGCTGCTCGAGATCACCGATGTCAAAGGACGTCGGCGTATCAGGGCCCCAGGACGGGTTCACTGATCCATTGAGCGTATATTCCATACGGTTCTGGCCATAGGAGAGACTGAAGTCATAGTTCCAGCCGCCTTCGGTTTCACCACGGACACCCGCAACCTGACTGAAATCACTTTGATCGCCATCAAGCAGCGGCGTAAAGCCGGCAGGATACAAGTCACACAGACAGAAGTTACCGCCGGCCGGATTGGTCGGATCCAGAGGCACAGGCGTCAAAATGCCAGCCTTGTCGGGTTCCCGGTAGAAAAAGCTGTAAGTACCAACCGTATCGGCATAGTTGCCGAACAGATAGACCTCGGCTTCACCCATCGAAACCGCCGCATTATACATCATGCGCAGACCACTTGATTCAGGACGCCCCCAGTTCATCGCCGGGTTCTTAACATTCGGAACGCCAATCGCGTCCACATCCTGACCACCACGAGACAGTTGTTCATTATCAACATATTCAGCACTGATGTTGAGGAAGCCGTCATTGCCAAGCGGCAGTCCGATATTTGCGGCCAGTTTCCAATCGGTTTCGCCTTCAAACCAGGTGCCAACCTGGGCCTGAACTTGCCCGCCTTCATCACTATCCTTCAAAATGAAGTTCATGACACCGGCAATCGCATCAGAACCATATTGCGCCGCAGCACCGTCGCGAAGAACTTCGACGTTCTTCAGGGCAATGCTCGGGATCATACCGACGTCAACGGCATGGGCACCGGAGCTCATCGCCGCACCAAAGTGCTGGATCAATGAGGAGCGGTGGCGCCGTTTTGAATTAACAAGTACGAGCGTATCATCTGGCGGCAGTCCGCGCAGGGAGGTCGATCGCACGAACGCACTGCCGTCACCGGTAAGCGCTGTCGCCGAATAGGACGGCACAAGATTTCTGAGCGTCTCGGTCAGATCTCCATTACCCTGGCGCTCCAGGGTTATCGCATCGAAGGTATCAACCGGGACCGGTGAATCGAGCGCCGTACGCGACTTGGAGCGCGTACCTGTAACCAGCAATTCCTCAATCAGCGGCTTGTCGCCCTCTTGCGCTATCGCCGCCGGAGCAAACGCTCCGATCAGTGCGATGCACGAGGCACTCACTATCAGCTTGTCAGTATATTTCATTATTTTCTCCGTTTTATCATTCCCAAATCAAGTCCATCGCCAGCGGCACTCAAGCCACGGCACCTAACTCTCGGCGGCTCGCACCACATAAGATATGCATTTGGATTACTACACAACCCCTGGAACGGAAACCTGCCCTCAAGAAACGGCACCTCTGATTCCCGAAACAAGATTAACAACCGTACAATCCCAATGCAACGCTTGTTGGCAATAATGCCAAAATGCGCAACGAGTGTTGCATTAACGCCTCTTGAAAAACGCGCAACATTGCGCAACAAGTGTTGCAAAACATCGTCAAAAAATGACGAGATCGAACCAGGAAACCAAGGTCATGCAAAGCGTTCCCAACCTGAGCGTCAAGGAATTCGCCGCCGCGATATCCAGATGCCGCAGCGAACTGAGCCCGAATTTTCTGAAGATTGCCGATTACATAGTCGCCAATCCCGACGAAGTTGCCCTGTCGTCAATGCGCGGGATCGCCAGCCATCTTGCTCTTGATCCGTCCAACTTCGTCCGGTTTGCAAAATTTATGTCCTTTTCCGGCTATCCGGAACTGCGCGCCATCTTCCAGACCGACCTGCGACAGGTTCGCATGGAATATTCTGAACGTGCACGGCACCTTCAGAAACAAGGCAAACAGATCAAGGAAACCGGACTTCTGACGGACCTTCGCAATGCCAATGCGTCAAATCTTGACTATGTGTTTGAGCACAATTCACCAGACATCCTGAAGCAGACTGCTCTGACCCTGCTTGACGCAGATCGCATTTTCATCCTGGGAATGCGCAGCTGCTTTCCAGCCGCTTTCTCGCTGCACTATATTTGTCGAATGGTCCGAAGTGACGTGACTCTAAGCAGCGGACACGGAGGAACGTTCGCTGACGATATTCGCGGCATCGGCCCGAACGATGTCTTTGTTGTCATCGGAACGCATCCCTACACGACCATGACTGTCACGGCGGCCAATTACGCCGCTACATGCGGTGCCAAAATCATCACCCTGACAGATAGTGTTCTGTCGCCCCTGGCGGCCCATGCCCATATAGTGCTCACATTTGATCGCAAGAGCCCGTTTCCCTTGATCCCGGGAACCACCCTGCCAATCATGGCACTGGTCGAAGCGCTGACGACGGTCATGATCGTCAATGGCGGCGAGAAGGCTCTAAAGGCAATCAGGAGCAGCGAAGAACAGCTGCAAGAATTTTCAGCCTACATTACAGGCACCAGCACACCTTCCGAAACGGACAAAAAATGATGTCAAATCCAGTATTTCCATTCAGATTGAGCAAGCAGGTTGGCGGCATACCGGAATCCTCTACCCTGCGTATCAACGAAGAAATCGCCGCACGCCGCGCTTCGGGAGAAACCATTTGTCATATGGGGTTTGGCGAATCTCCCTTCCCGGTCCCGGCAAGGATTGCCAGGGCCCTCGCCGATGCCGCCGGATCAAACAGCTATCCGCCCACGCTGGGTCTGCCTGGGCTGAGGGACAAGGCTCTTGCATATTTCTCAAAACGCCTGTCGTTCACCGCCGGGGGCATGAGTGCCGTGGTTGGTCCGGGAAGCAAGGACCTGATCTTCGCCGCCCAGATGGCAATCGAGGGCGACGTCCTGCTGCCAACACCGTCCTGGGTCTCTTACGCCCCACAAGCAAAACTTGCCGGAACCAATGCGATCAAAATTCCAACGCAGGCGTCCGACCATCACAGGATATCCGGCAAGCTCATAAGAGAAACGATAGTGCAGGCCCGGGCAAACGGTCTCAATCCGAAAAAAATCATCCTGAACTACCCGAATAATCCAACCGGCCTTGGCATTTCCGACGAAGACCTGCAAGATATCGCGGAGGTCTGCCGGGAGAACGGAATAATTGTTATTTCGGACGAAATATATTCCCTCATCGCTCATGGCGGCCCGCACAGAAGCATCGCCGGGTTCTACCCCGAAGGCACCATCGTCACCACCGGTCTGTCAAAGCACCTGTCGCTGGGAGGATACCGGATCGGATTTGCTTTCATACCGGATGCTCTGGGCGGACTTATGCCCGCCATGCGCGCCATCGCGAGCGAAACCTGGTCCTGCGTCAGCCACCCGGTTCAGCACGCCGCCATCGCCGCGGTGGAGGAGCATGACGACATTGAAGAGCATATTGTAAGGTGCACCAAAATCCACGGCATGGTCACAAACTATGCCCGCGACCGGCTTGTCGCCACAGGCATTGAGTATCCTCCTCTGACAGGCGGTTTCTATCTCTACCCTGACTTCACCGAACATGCCGCTGATCTCGCCGCGGCCTACGGTGTGAGCTCAAGTCAAGAGCTGGCAGCGGATTTGTTATCGCGAGCTGCCGTAGCAACATTGCCAGGCACTGACTTTGGGGATGCCGAACAGGTTCTCTCCCTCAGGTTGGCGATTACCGACTACGACGGAGCAGAGGCGCTTGAACTCCTGACATCCCATCCGAATATAGACCAGAATCAATTCGTCGAAACGGCCTGTCCCCGCATCGTGCGCGCATGGGACAGTCTGGGTGAATACTTTGCTGCAGCGCCCGGTAACCAGTGAACCGAAAGGAAGGCGGTCAATGACCAGTGACAAACCTTGTCGGTTTTCTGCCATCATTCTTGCAGGACTTTTCGGCGCCGTGAC
>JAUWTJ010000135.1 GCA_030614785.1 Alphaproteobacteria bacterium
CATAACAAACTCAGGAAGCTTGGTTATACGATTCCAGAGCACGAACTCGACGTACAGTTGTTCGGGGTCGGCACACAAGACGCCCTTCGCCGGTTTCAGAAAAAACACAAGATTTTCCGCACCGGCATTCTCGACGAGCGCACCCGGGCCGCACTGACACGGGCCGCGGTGGTGGTGGAGAGCGGCAAGAATCGTATCGAGGGGCGCATTTATCTTGACGACGGAGGAGTCGCCAAAGGGCTGAAGCTGGCCTTTTACAGCCGCGGCTTTGGCGGGGCGGAGACAAAAATTGGCGAAGCAGGAGCGGAAGATAAAAGGTTCTATACTGTTATAACATCAGAATTTAAAATAGGAGGCAGACATGCAACTTCATGAGCGTGAGCTTGCTCTTAACCTTGAGGGCGAAAACGTAAAACGGCTCCACACGGAGCTGAAGCAGCTCGGTTTTGAACTTCCTGAAGCAGAAGTCGAAAAAGGCTTTTTCGGTCCGAAGACCGAAAAGGCTGTCAAGAAGTTCCAGAAAGCTCATGACCTTCAGTCCAGCGGGGTGGTGGACAAGAAAACCGCTGAGCTGATTAACCGTGAAGTCGAGGGAACTCAGCCGTCCACTGCCGGCCCCTTTATCGTCAAGGGGCGCATCGTGTACCCTAACGGCAAATCATTGCCCAACGGCGTGGTACGCGCTTATGACCGAGACCTGCGCAGCGAGGAACTGCTGGGTGAAACCGTCACTGATAAAGGCGGTTACTACGAAATTCGATACAGCGCCAGGCAATTCCGAAAAGCCGAAAAGCAGTCGGCCGATGTGGTTGTCCGTGCCTGTAATGCCGACGGGCGTGAACTGGCCGCTTCGCCTATCTTCTTCAACGTCGGGCCTGAGGTGACCATTGACCTAGTCGTCGTCGGCGAGGTCTATCGTGACCCCTCGGAGTACGAGCAACTGGTCGAGGACCTGAAACCGTTGCTGCAGGGCCTCGACTTCGCCGAACTGACCGAGGACGACAAGCATCAGGATATTACCTTCCTCAGCGGTGAGACAGGCTGGAACCCACAGCACATCGCCTTTCTGATCAAAGCCCACCGTCTGACGAACAAGACGCAGCTGGCCGCCGAAGCCTACTACGGCCTGTTCCGTGATGGACTGCCGACCAAACTGGCCGACCTGTTGGCTCAACACCCGGATGTACAGCAGCGAGCACTCCTCAGCGCCGTTAAAAACAACATCATTCCTGCGGACCTTACCGAACAAATCGACACGATCCTCGGACGACTGAGGCAACTGATCGTGGACCAGGCCCTTGATTCACCTGCAGAACCGAACAAGGTAACGCTGTCGCAACTGATCGGCACGTTGCTTCTGGAGCGCAGGGAGCGAGCAGCCTTTCTCTCCGCCTATCTCAACCACACTGGGCCCATTTCCGAATTCTGGGAGAAATTGGCGGCCAAGTCGGAGTTCAGGGACCGGGTCGATGACTTGCAGCTTTCGTTGCAACTCGGCGCCCTGACCAATAACTACCTGCCGTTGGTACGCCACTTCCAGCACGCAAAGAAGTTGGGGAGGCTCAACACCGGTTTGCGTGAGGTCGCCTTTCATGCCTTTCAGGATTTGACTCAATTGGATGAGCCGGACTGGCTTCATCTCATCAAGCAGCAAGGGGAAGACGGTATTATCGGCATCCCAGACAGCGTGCCGGGCGGGGACGACGCGGAGAAGAGCCGCATTTACGCGCGAGCCATGACGCACATGGTGGAGGACGCCTTCCCCATGCCATTCCTCGCCCACCGCCTTGAGGCGGATGATCTTCCAGGGAAAAGCGACCTGCTCGTCTTCTTCAATGACAACCCCGAGTTTAACCTCAGGGCCACGCGCCTCGACAGCTTCATCGAGGAGAAGCCAGATGCGCTTTCCCGCATTGCCGCTGTCGAGGAGACGAGAATCCGCATCAAGGCCATGCAGCGAGTGTACCGGCTGGCCCCGCATTATACGCAGATGAGCGGGCTGCTGAAGGGCGGAGCCGATTCGGCATACCGCATTACCCGTATGGGCCGAAACCAATTCGCAGCTCGCTATGGCGATATCCTGGGCGGCATGCAGCAGGCAATGAGGATTTACGAAAACGCGGAACAGGTGAAAGATACGGCCATCACTCTGTTGTCCGAGTACGGGCCGATGTTCGCTCGTGTCGATATGCACGTTCTGCCGGACGAGAAGGTACCTGAAGCAGAAGACATACCCGAATGGTCCACACTCTTCGGCTCAATCGAGCTTTGCGGATGCGAGCACTGCCGCAGTGTCTACAGCCCGGCGGCGTATTTTGTGGATGTGCTGCACTTCCTCAAGGATCGGCCATCCAGAATCGGTACCCGGTCAACCAAGGATACTTTGTTTGCGCGCCGCCCCGACCTTGGCGAAATCGAGCTCACATGTGAAAACACCAACACCCTGCTTCCCTATGTTGACCTGGTTAACGAAGTACTGGAAAACGCAGTAGCGTCGCCGCCGGAATTCTTCCCTTTTTTCTTACTGGATGATTCGTTTGAAACCGTCCTTAACAATCGTTTCCTTTCAGACGCAGACGATCTACGCGATGCCTTCAATCCACCCCTCTCTGTTGATGCGGAGATCACGGTTGGTGGTCAGGGACAGCCCTGGTCCACAAGCGAACCCTGGTGGAGCATCGACGAAGCGGCTTTCACCTACACGGTTCGCAAGGAGGACGGTGACCTACGGGTCGTCACACGCAGCCGCCAGACCGATGGTTCGGCCGCCGATCTGGCAGCAAACCCACAATACGTCAACGACAGCGCTTACGAGGTTCTGCGCCATGCGGTTTACCCGTGGGCGTTGCCATTTAACCTCTGGGACGAGGAAGCCCGCACCTACCTGGGCCATTTGAGCGTGCCGCGCCACCGGATTATGGAGACTTTTCTTGAAGGTGAGCACCACGAGATATTGAACAGATATGACATCGCCTGCGCCTACATGGGGCTCACTCTGGAAGAAGCGCGAATCATCGATGGAGAAACACAGAGTCAGCCGGATGCTACTTCACCAGGAATTTGGAACCTCTGGGGCTTCGAAAGGCGCACGCTGGATGTGGCCGATTCCATTCCAGATCCGGCCGATAGCACCCAGCGGATCACGAGCGGACACTGGCTTGACGTTGTATCCGGACGGGTGGACGTGTTTCTCCAGCAATCCAGCCTCAGCTACAGAGAATTGCTCGAGCTGCTCGATACTTTCTACATTAACCCAAGTGACGGTGGGGCGCGGGCGATCTGGATCGTCTCAACCGACAGCAACAACCCGGCCACATGCGAGACGAACATGTTGCGCTTGGAAGGTTTGGATGAAGCCGCAGCACTCAGGGCAATGCGATTCGTTCGACTGTGGCGCAAACTGGGCTGGAGCATGCGCGACCTGGATCGCGCCATTAGCGCCTTCAGTGCAGAAGATCTGGGCAGCGATTTTCTCATCCGCCTGTCGCACGTGCAGCGCCTTCAGGATGGGCTAAAAGTGCCGGTGGCCCGTTTGCTCGCGTGGTGGTCACCCATCGACACGGCCTTTTACATCGATCACGGGGCACCCGGCCAGCCGCA
>JAUWTJ010000017.1 GCA_030614785.1 Alphaproteobacteria bacterium
ACGGCGCCATCATGAAAGCCCTGCCGCTGCGGCAGTTGGTCAAGCTTGGCACGGATCCAGGTTTCTTCCTGCGCGGCAAAGCTCAAAGCTTCTTTCATGGATTTTTTTGTTGGTGCGGTGACGTGCACTTCGCCTGTGGTGTGGTCAATTTTCAGGATCATCCGGCGCGCACGCGGATTATGTCTTACACGGAGCGTGATGGTTCGCCCGCCCAGATCAATCTGTGTTATTAAATTGGCATGCGTCGCCATGGCGTATCGGGCACCTGGATTGATGGAATCAACAATCCGGCAGAATAGTCAAAATAGCGTTGGAAAGCTTGCGCTATTTACTATTGTGGGTGCGAATAAAATCACGGACTGCAGGTTGAATATTGGTCCGCCAGCGCGCGCCGTTAAAGACGCCGTAGTGACCCGCCTCCGGTTCGATGTGATCGGCATGCAGGGTGTCCGGCAAATTGACACACAGATCGTGCGCCGCCTGGGTCTGGCCAACACCGGAGATATCATCCTTTTCGCCCTCGACAGTGAACAGAGCCGTGTCAGTAATGGCGCCGGGATCAACAAGACGGCCGCGATGCATGAAGGTGCCGCAGGCCAGATTGCGATCCTGAAACACGACCTGGACCGTCTGCAGGTAGAACTCTTCTGTCAGATCCATAACCGACAGATATTCATCATAGAAGTCGCGGTGCTTTTCGGTCGAATCGCCGTCACCCTCAACAAGGTTCTGGAACATCTTGTGGTGGGCCGAGACATGGCTGTCCATGTTCATGGCCATGAAGGAGCCCAGCTGAATGAAACCGGGATAAACCCGGCGCATGAAGCCTGAATGGGGGAACGGCACGCTCATGACGACGTTGTTTTTGAACCAGGAAAGCGGTTTGCTTTCGGCCAGTTCGGTCGGTGCGGTCGGGCTCTTTGACGTATCAATCGGGCTGCCCATAATTGTCAGGGAGGCCGGGCGGCACGGATCGCTGTCCTGGGCCATTACAGCGGTTGCGGCAAGGGCGGCCGGACCAGGCTGGCAGACCGCCAGCATATGAGTGTTCGGACCGATGTGCTGCACGGCTCGAATGAGCGTGTCGACAAAGTCGTTCAGATCAAAAGTACCGCAGGCCAATGGGACCGCACGGGCATCAGCCCAGTCGGTGATCCATACGTCGTGCTCGGGAAGCATGGCCTCGACGGTGCCGCGCAACAGCGTTGCGTAGTGGCCGGACATCGGCGCGACGATGAGAACTTTTGGATCGCTTTCGGCTTTCTTGCGCGCTTTTGCGGGGAGCACAGAGAGATCGCGTTCAAAGTGGATCAGGGTGCAAAAGGTCCCATCCACTTCGCGGGTTTCGAGGATCGGAACCAGAGTGCCCTCGACGAGCGTGTCATGCAGACCAAATTCCGGCTTGCCATAGCGCCGGGTGGTTGATTCAAAAACATCGAGCGCTGCGGCGACGGATTTTCCGGCAGCAGTATGAGCCCAGGGGTTCAATTGATTTTCGAGGAGTTTCTGGCTCAAACCGGCCAGGGATCTCAGCGGCGCCAGCGCCGCGTGATTGAATTCATAAACCTGATAAAGCACGCGCACACTACTCCTGACTTGTGATCCCCGGGATGAGGATCTCCGGCCCGATTTGTATCCGGGCTTCTTGTTAGTGCAGTAACCCTGGAGTGACCGAGCGGTTTCGGGCTCCAGACTTATGTTGCAGTGCAATATGCTAGCTGAGTTGTTACCATAGTCAAAACATAATTATGAAATTGTGACTTCATTGTCCGGACATTGCCACAAAGTCCATTAATTACATGTACTTAAGGAAGATGAGGGGCGATTTCTGTGGCCATATCCTTTGGTGACGAGGGGCTCATGAAATGGGCGACATAGGCCCCGTTCGGACCCATCAAGTAAAAGATATTCATGTGATCGACGCCGTAGCTGTCAGGGTTGGCGTCGTCGAGCGGTTCGGTCTTGCGGTAATACATCTTGTAAGCGGCGGCGACGGCGGCGATGTCTTCGGGGGCGCCGGTCAGGCCGATGAGGCCGGGACGGAAGGATGCGAGATAGTGCTTTATGACCTCCGGGGTGTCCCGCTCGGGGTCAATTGTGATGAAAATTGGCTGGATTGCTGCGGCATCGGGGCCAAGTCGGGCGAGAGTGTCGTCCATGAGCTGAAGCGCCAGCGGGCAGACATCCGGACACCAGGTGTAGCCGAAATAGATCAACATGAAGCGTCCGGCAAAATCCTGGTCCGTTACGGTCTTGCCGTCATGAGTGACAAGCTGAAAGGGCCCGCCCACGCTGGCAATTCCGCTGTAGCGCGCGGTGTCCTCCGGTGATTTTTGCCCCCCGATCCCGGTGAAGCTCCAGATGAGGAAGCTCACGCCAATGCCGGCAAGCGCGGCCAAACCCATGGCCAGCAGTCGTCGGCGCATGGAAAACTGTGAGGATGATGTGCCGCCCGGGTCCTGGCTCATAGAATTTTCCTGATGCTTCGAGGGTGTGGGGTATCGCCAGAGGGTATCGCAAAAGGACTTGGCGACTCATTGATAATAGACGGACCCGCGTCGGCGTGGAAGCCTTTGCGAGGCAAGCGCGCTTTTTTTGTCCGGATTTGCGGTTTGCCTGCCCGGCCATATCGGGGCATAACCGGGGGTGATGACCTGGTAAGAATGAGGAAGCCCTGTTGAGCACTGACAGCGTAAGAACAAAAATGCCCGGCGCGGGCGCGCCGCGACCCGGCGTGGCACCGACGGATGCGTTGTCGGCGGGAATTCGCCTGCAGAGCCTGATAATGACCCGCTGGCTGGCGATTGCCGGCCAGGGGTTTGCGCTTCTGATCGTTCTGTTTGTCTTCGGATTTGATTTTCCGTTTATTGCCTGCGCGGCGGTGGTTACGGCAAGCGTAGTCCTCAATATTGCGGCAACTGCGGCGTTTCCGGCCAGCAAGCGTTTGTCTGATCGGGAGGCCGCGCTTTATCTCGCCTTTGATATTATCCAGTTGTCGACGCTATTGCTGCTGACCGGCGGATTGCACAACCCGTTCTGCATCCTCATCCTGGCGCCGGTTGTGGTTTCGGCGTCAAGCCTGTCAGGGCGCTCCACTATATTGCTTGTCGGGCTCGCGCTGGCCTGTGTTTCGGGGCTTGGTCTGCTGTCGCTGTCACTTCCGTGGATCCCCGGCGAGAGCTTCGTTATTCCGCTGATGTATCAGGTCGGGATCTGGAGCGCCCTGGTTCTGGGCATTGTCTTTACGGCGGCTTACGGTTGGCGCATCGCATTTGAGACCCGCGCCATGTCGGAAGCCCTGACGGCGACCCGTTTTGTCCTGGCGCGCGAACAACGCCTGTCTGCTGTTGGCGGCCTGGCAGCAGCTGCCGCGCATGAGCTGGGCACACCGCTGGGTACCATCGCGCTGGTGGCCAGTGATCTGGCGGATAGCGCAGCCGATGAGGCAATCTTCAAAGAGGATATCAGCCTGCTGCTCAGCCAGGTCGACCGTTGCCGTAAAATTCTGAGGCAATTGTCAGCCGACCCCCATATCGGCGATGCCGTCTACGATACCCTTGATCTTGGGACGTTGTTGCACGAGCTTGCCGACAGCGTTCCGGCAGGCTCGCCTTTGGTGAGGGTTCACCTTTTGCCGCACGACCGATTTGCTGATGGCGAGGATCTCATTGATGAGCCCGTTCTGGCGCGTCGCCCGGAAATCATTTATGGCCTCGGTAATATTTTGAACAACGCTGTGGATTTTGCGAAATCCGAAGTTGTGATCAAGGCGGATTGGGTGGATACGCGGCTCAGCATAGAGATTTCCGATGATGGTCCGGGCTTCGCGGCGCAGGTTATCGACCGCCTCGGTGAGCCCTATCTGACAACTCGGCCAAGACGCAATGTCAATGTCGGACGCGGTGATCACGAAGGCCTTGGGCTCGGGGTTTTCATTGCCAGGACATTGCTCGGGCGAACCGGCGGCGTCATGGAGTTTCACAATCGCTCTGACGGCCACGGCGCAACCGTGTCGGTCATCTGGCCGGATGGAATTCTGGATCAGGATGTGCTGGTGGACGGTGTTGCGAAAAATTGAATACTGATTTACCTATGCGGCGAAACTACCTAGTATAAAACAGTGCCAGTAGCGAAATACATGGACAAGTGCCCGGGAGAAAAGACGATGACAGAGCAAACACCGGATGGTGGTGCGGCAGAGCAAGATGGCGACGCATTGGACTTGTTGATCATCGATGATGACGCCCCGTTTCGTGATCGTCTCGGGCGGGCTATGGAGAAGCGCGGATTTGTGGTGACCACGGCCGGGTCGGTTGTGGAAGCCTCGGCCCTCATTCGCCAGTCTCCGCCCTCGTTCGCGATTATTGACCTGCGCCTTGAAGATGGCAATGGCCTTGATCTGGTTGATCTCCTGCATGACCTCAGACCTGATGCGCGCGCCGTCATGCTGACCGGCTACGGCAACCTTGCCACCGCTGTTTCGGCTGTGAAGCGCGGCGCGATTGATTATTTGTCAAAACCTGCTGACCCCGATGACGTTGAAAAGGCGCTGCTTGCGGCGCCCGATGCCCTGCCTGCGCCACCGGACAATCCGATGTCAGCAGACCGGGTGCGCTGGGAACATATTCTGCGTGTCTATGAGCTGTGCGACAGAAATGTTTCGGAGACAGCCCGGCGCCTCAATATGCACCGCCGTACGTTGCAGCGTATTCTGGCTAAACGCTCGCCGCGCTAGGTGAGCCTGGTTGCTGATTATGTAACCGATTGTGGCTTCAAACTTATCGAATTGGGTAAGACAATTGTAAATCCGCGAGGTTAGGCGTGCCGGGTGAAGCGCCTGCACTTGTTCGGGCGCGCTGCGGCCATGGCCGCCTGAAGCCCTTGCAAGGATCCTCGATGCCGGTACGGAAACAGCACTTACCTGAGCCGGAAGAGCTTTTTCTTGACTACGTAAAGAGAATGGCGCGGCATCGCGATGGACGCGAAGTGTTGTTGGTTCATATGTCGAAACTCGATTTCGGCAATCGGAACCGTCATCACGTCGAACTTGTCACCGCGCGGCTTGGTCAGGTTGCGCGCAAATTTGATGGCAGAGTCTTCAAGTTGGCGAACGACGACATTGCCTGTGTGGTGCGTGAAGCTTCCCCCGGCGTGATCGACAATGTCCTGTTCGAGGTTCGCTACGGATTTTCCACGGATGCACTGGTGCAGGCTGAAGACGCCGGAGATGCGGTTTTCATCGAGCGGTTTGATGTCCGATGGGATTATGAGACTGTGGAGAAGCTGGCAAAGGAACGCCTTGCATCCTTAAAGACCATTCTTTCAAACCCCGTGAGCGCACCTGAGGATAAGTCTGGCGGTGATGCCAAAAACTCGCCGATGCGCGCTGATGCGGCCGCACCGGGAAAGTCTCCGGTGAAAAAAAAGGCCAGTCTGGTTGCGATGGATCCCAGGAAACGCAAGCCGGAGACCAGGCCGGTGCCTGACAGTGCGGCCCGGATGGTGTCCGGCCCGCTCGATCAGTGGCTGGCGGAAAATACCGTGACTGCCGGCGGTACTGCCCTGCCCCTCAATGAAGTTATACGCCCGATATCGATTTGCGACATTGCCCACCCTGGTCAGCCTCCTGTCGGTGCCACCCTGCAGGTCAATCAGCGCGACCTGACTGACACTTACGCCCGTGCAAGCGGTATGAGGATGGCTGAGCGGCTTGAAGGGTATCTGCTGGAAGAGGCCGAGACGAGCCTGGTTCAACTGCTGGGCTCGCTCGTGTCGCCGAACCCAAATCTTCGACAGTCTGTTTGCCTGTCGCCGCAGATCATTTTGAGCCCGGCTTTTCTGCTGGCCTCCCGGGCATGGCGCAAGGCAGGGAAAAACGGCACACTATTCTGGTTTGATCCTGATGACATTGATCAGGAAACGCTGCCGATGCCCTATATTGCGGATTTTCTCCACGACATGGGCCACCTTGTCGGCATACGCGGACTTGTTCCCGGCGACCTGGGATCGTGTTCGGCACGTCTGCCTCAGGTTGATGGCTGGGCCTTGAAGTGGCCGGAGCTGGATCTCAGGCGTACGCCGCAAGGGGAGATTGACAGTCTTAAGCGGGCCCTGGGCAAATGGGGCGCCGAGCATTGCTTCGTTCAGGGTATTAACAGTCAGGACAAGGCGGTGGCTGCCAAAGCCTTCGGGTTCCGTTATGCCGAATGTACGGATGTCGCCTCGGTGAAGCTGTTTTCAAGACCTTTCTAGATCGTTCTCACCTGATCGTCCGCCAGGTTTGCCATCAGCCGTGATGCGGCAATGCGGGCGAACCGCAGCGTTACGGCCTTGCGCCGCGCTGCCTTCAGCGTCCTGTCTGGTCCCTGGGACGGATCGGCCCGCAGGATCTCTGCGCCAAAGCGATCCGCAATGATGATGCCGCAGGTTTCAGGCAGGATTTCAACCGGGAAGTCCGGCGCCACGGCAAAATAAAACGTGTCACAATATTCCAGGTAGTCCGGCCATTTTGCATCGCCGCGAAAATCAGCGATGGAGGATTTAATCTCGATGATGAGGATGCGGCCATCCTTGCCGAGAGCGGCGATGTCGGCGCGCCGGCCCGATGCCAGCGAAAATTCGCGAATTGATGCGAGCCCCATATCAAGCAGCAGGCGATCCGCGCCGCGGGCGATGTCACCCGCTGCCTGGTGCTCCGGTGCAGCCTGGTGTCCCGGGATGGCCTGTTCTGCGTCTTCTGTCATGGGTCCGTTATAGCGAAGGAGCATGGCAGGTCCAACCGCCACACGCTCACTTGTTTGGCCCACTTGTCTGGCCCACTTGTGGCGCCCCCTTGTATCAAAGCGTTACGCCTCTTTGGGCGCTCCTCGCGGCGAAAAGCCCTGAGCGTGCCTGATCACGTGTTTTTGTCCGGATATTTTACAACCGGCCTGGCCCGAATCCTGCAGATTTGGCGTCGCGGTTCTCATTGGTAAAACGTGGGGGCGGCACATGGAGCCAGTGTCCAACGGATTTGGGTGATCCAGGACACGCTGGAGCAGATCTTGATTTGAGCGCAAAAATGGGGTGCCGCTCGTCGAGATTTCCAGGCTCTGACTTGAGGATCGGGCTCTACCTCTCGCATGACGGGACGAGACCGCCTCATAAAAAAGGCGGGTAACGTGTCGCGCGTTACCCGCCTTTCATTTTTTTGCAGCGCTTATGCGGGCCTACTCGGCGGCGACTGCGGTGCCCCGGAAGTTGACGGTCTTGAGGAAGGCAATGCCTTGTTCTGCGATTTCGTCGCCGATCATTTCGTCGCCCTCGCCTTTGAGCTCGTCCATGTCAACATAGGCTGAATAGAAGCTGCGGGTCCGATCCGTGATGATGCCGGCCTTGACCAGAGTTTTAATCAGGACACGGAAAATATTGGTGCTTTGCTGCATTTGCTCGCGGCGGCTTTCGTCGCCGAACATGGTGGCGAACTCTGCCATGATCTCTTTGTAATCAAGACCAAACTTGGCGTAGACATCTTTCATCTGTTCCGGGTTGACCAGGTTGAACAGAAGCGTCTGGAAGCAATGGGCGGCCCAGTCCTCGATGGTATTACGCTCGTCTTCAGACAGGTGCGGCACTGTGCGGTCAGCCCAGATCTTGCCAAACTTGTGGTGGAAGGCCTCATCGGTCATCACCAGCTGGGTCAGGTGTTTCAGAAGCGGATCCTGAGACCGGGTGTGGAAGGTCGCAAAAGCGCCCATGGCAAGGCCTTCAACCAGCATCTGCATGCCGACGATCTTCTTGTAAACCGCTTCGGACGTGACCATTTCATTGAGCAGCGTGCCGAGGGTTTCGCCGACCGGCGCCGGGCTGCCCCAGCGGGCCTCGATGTATTTGGTAAAGGCGGTGACGTGACGGGCTTCCTCGCGGGCCTGGTTGGCGGCATATTCCTGAGCGCCGGGGTCGCGCAGGATATGGCACAGGCTTGCCGACAGCGACAGCGCGCCTTGCTCGCCGTGCAGGATGGACGAAATCATCCAGCGGGCAACCTCGTTGCCAAGCTCGATTTTTTCCTGATCGTTGAGGCGGCTTTGAACATAGTTGGTTCTGAGCGAGGCCATCATTTCCTCGGGCAGGATCATTTGTGTCTTCATGTCGAAGTCGTCTTCAAACGAGATATACCTGTCGTCGAGCGGATCCCAGAAATGATCATGAGTGGCGGAAATGATTTTGTCGAAAGCGTCGGTGCGCTCGCCATAACGCTCGACCTCGAGCAGGGCCTGAAAGTCATCGGGGGAAACCGTGTTATAGGCCTCGTCCTTGGTGATCTGCTTTTCCATCTTTGTCCTCCAAAACGCGAAAATCCACACACTTCAGAGGGCACTCTATGTTTCATGCGTCTGATCCGCAAGAAAAAGATGACGGAGGTGTCAGGTTTGTGACCGGTTGACACTGAGACCTTGCGCCGTCTGAGACAGAGGTCTAAACGCCAAACCTTATCCAGAACCATCCCTGAACAATTACAAAAGAAACCAAGGTTCCGATTATGGCAGCAGCGCGGCGCTTATATCTGGACCTATCCGAAGGGGTGGGCACGGTGAACAATAATCCGATAAATCCGAAGTAGATGCCGTTCCCCAGAATAGCCAGCAAGACGAAGACTGAATCTGCGCCTTCTCCCATGCCTTTGGAGCAGAGGATTGAGGGCCACATCGGAAACACGATGTCCTGAATGGCCCTCACGAGAAAAGAAGGAAGCAGACCTAGTGGAGCCGAGCCAAGGAAAATCAATGTCGGGAGAGCGGTTCCGACAAACGCTAATATGACGACGGGATGCCGCCAGTGAATTAGAGATCTCAAGTGGTGTGGGGCATGTTTTGGCATTCCCAAGATGTAACAAAGCGTCCCGGCCAAAACAATAGCAACTAGTCGAACGTCAGCCCGGTCGCTGCTTCCAGCTCCTCAAGCGCGACATCGGGGTCGATAACCTTGATGGTGGTCATGCCGAGGGCGCGGGCCGGTTTGAGGTTGATGCCCAGGTCATCGAGATAAACCGCGTCGGCGGGTTCTACGCCAAGCTTGCGGCAAGCCATTTTGTAGATCTCCGGATCGGGTTTGCGGATGCCGACTTTTGAAGACTCAATAACAATCTCGAAGGTCGCCATGGCGGCCTGCACCTGCGCGGCCTTGCCCACTGAAGAGGCCATGCCCGGGCCTTCGCCTGCTGAGACATTGTTGGTGATGCAGCCGACGCGAAAATGCTCAGCACACTTCTGAAGGGCGGCGACCATGCGCGGGCGGACGTCTCCGGAGAGGCAGGCAATGACGTCGCGTCCTGGCACGTGATGGCCAGCGGCCTCGGCCTGTTTGGCAAAGAGGGTATCGAATTCCTCTGTGCTGACTTCAGATCGCTCGAAAAGCGCCCAGGCATTTGTGTCGGGGTTTGTTGCGTTCAGTCCACGAATGAAATCGAGCGGGATGTTACGTTCAGCTTCATAGCGATTAAAGGCTTCGAAGGGGGACGACGTGATGACGCCGCCAAAGTCCCAGATTACGGCTTTGGTCATGTCAGGCTTTCTTGTTGGGGTTATTCGGCGGCAACCGTTTCAGCCAGGGCCTTTGGTTGCGGGCATTCAAGTGCCATGGGTTCAATACCCAGTTTGGCAAACAGCTGGCTATCGCGGCCCTCCGCGGTGTTTGTGGTGGTCAGCAGCTTTTCGCCGAGGAAGATCGAATTGGCCCCGGCAAAGAAACACATGGCCTGAAGCTCGTCCGACATGTGTTCGCGGCCAGCCGAGAGGCGCACCATCGAGAACGGCATGATGATACGGGCGACGGCGATTGTGCGGACAAAGTCTATTGGATCAAGGGCATTGGCCTGCGCCAGTTTTGTGCCCTCGACACGGACCAGCATATTGATCGGCACGCTTTCGGGATGGACCTCGAGATTGGCGAGGGTCATGAGCATTCCGGCGCGGTCGCCTTCTTCCTCGCCGAGGCCAACGATGCCGCCGCTGCAAATCTTGATGCCGACCTCACGGACACGGCTGAGGGTGTCGAGGCGATCCTGATAGGTCCGTGTGGTGATGATCTTGTCGTAGAACTCTTCTGAGGTGTCGACATTGTGATTGTAATAATCGAGCCCGGCGGTTTTCAGCTTCAGGGTCTGTTCGACACTGAGCATGCCCAGCGTCATGCAGGTTTCCATCCCCATGGCCTTGACGCCTTCAATCATCATGGCGATGGCTTCAAGGTCGCGGTCCTTTGGCTCGCGCCAGGCGGCGCCCATGCAATAGCGTGTGGCCCCGGCGTCCTTTGCCTTTTGGGCTTCATCGAGAACGCGCTGGACCTCCATGAGTTTTTCGGCCGAAAGCCCTGTTTCATTGTGCACGCTTTGCGAGCAATAGGCGCAATCCTCGGGGCAGCCGCCGGTCTTGATCGACAAGAGGGTCGAAAGTTGCACCCGGTTTGGGTCAAAAGTGCGGCGATGTACGCTCTGGGCCTCAAACAGCAGGTCATTGAGCGGCAGGGCAAAAAACGCCTCCACCTCCGCGCGGGTCCAGTCGTGGCGAGTGGTCGTAGCTGGTGTCGTAGTTGTTGTCGGGGGCGATATACTCATTTGAGGCTTGTTCTTTTTATAAATTGAAGGGGTCACAAAGCGGCCACAAAGACCACCCATAAGGTCTGCCCTCAAGGGCCTGGCGGTCCCGGGCGACCGGGCGGCGAGCATAGGTGAACGAGAAACCCTGTCAACCGGCAGTTTTAATGGCCGGACTTGCAAAGATCGATATATCGACACAGCAAACCGGGGCTTTATCATTTGGTTAATGAATCCCTTTTAGAGACAATTTGTCGGGCAGCGTTAAAGCCATATCAACCTGTTTAAATATAGGGTTTGGATTGATCCGGTGGGACCTGGGCGATCCCTGCCGGAGCCCAGATCATGTCCGGACATCAGGCTCCTCAAGGTAAAATTTTTGCATGACGCATACTCGACGAGACGGTGTTTCGCCCCTATCCAGAAAAATTCCCGGGAGCGGTTCGGGGAGTGATACCGAGCTTAAGGCCATGATGCGCCGGACGCTGAAGGGGTTCATCCCGGTTTTTGCGTTCAGTTTTGTGTTCAACCTTCTGATGCTGGTCTCACCGATCTATATGATGCAGGTCTTCGACCGGGTGCTGACCAGCGGGCGGACCGAGACATTGCTGGTTCTGACGGTGATCGCGGTTTTTGCACTGCTTATTCTCGGGCAGATGGATACCTATCGCCAGCGGATCCTGACGCGGATCGGCATCTGGCTGGATCAGGCGCTGTCGCTTCGGGTCCTGACCGCCAGTCTCAAGCTTTCCCTCGGCCGGGCCAATGTCGGCGCACAACCGCTGCGCGATCTGGCACAACTTCGATCTTTCATTGCAAGTCCGGCAGTTTTTCCCATCATTGACGCGATCTGGGTGCCGGTGTTTCTTGCGGCTATTTTTATGCTGCACGCCTGGCTCGGCTGGCTTGCGGTGGCCGGGGCTGTGACGCTTTTTGGCATTGCCCTTGCCAATGAATATGTGACGCGCCAGCCGCTGAAGCAGGCTAATGAAGCGCAGGTCGCCGCCTTCTCCCATGCCGACAAGGTCGTGCGCAATGCCGAGATTGTCGAGGCGATGGGGCTTTTGCCGAACCTTTTGATGCGCTGGGCGCACCACAATAATGCCGTTCTGCAGCACCAGTCGCAGGCTGGCGACCGCGCAGCGGAGCTTGGCGGGGCAACGAAATTTATCCGGATGGCGCTGCAAACGGCGATCCTCGGGCTTGGTGCCTATCTGGTCCTCGAAGGGCGCATGTCGTCGGGCGGGATGATCGCGGCCTCGATCCTGCTGGGGCGCGGTCTTGCACCCATCGAACAATCCATTGGCGCGTGGAAAGGCTTTGTGGCGGCGCGGGCGGCCTATGCCCGGCTGGACAAGGTGCTGGAAGCTGTGCCGGCTCAACCGGACCGTATGGCCCTGTCCGAACCACGTGGGCACCTGATGGTTGAGGGTCTTGGCTATGTGCCGCACGGGTCGAGCAAGCCGATCCTCAGAAATGTTTCGTTTGAAATTGAGCCTGGTGAAGCCGTGGCGATTATTGGTCCGTCAGCGGCAGGCAAGAGCACGCTGTGCCGTATGCTGGTCGGCGTCTTTGCCCCGTCAGCGGGCAGTGTGCGGCTCGACGGGGCGGAAGTGTCAATGTGGGACCGCACTGAATTTGGCGCCCATATCGGTTATCTGCCGCAGACGGTTGATCTGTTTGATGGCACGGTTGCCCAGAATATTGCCCGCATGGGTGAGGCTGACAGCATCAGCATTATTGAAGCCGCCAAACTTGCCGGGGTTCATGACATGATCCTGCGGCTGCCGAACGGCTATGACACCGAATTGACCGATGGCGGCTCCATTCTTTCGGGCGGACAGCGCCAGCGCATCGGGCTTGCCCGCGCTCTGTTTGGCAGCCCCTGTTTGCTGGTTCTTGATGAGCCCAATTCCAATCTCGACCAGGACGGCGAAGCGGCGCTGATGCAGACGATTGATTATCTGCGGGCGAACGGCACGGCGATCGTGATGGTTGCCCATCGATCCTCGGTCATCTCCCATGTCGACAAAATTGTGGTCCTTGCCAATGGCACGGTTCAGATGGCTGGTCCGTGCGATGAAATCGTTCAACAGCTCAGCGCCAAACGCGTTTCGGAAGGGTGACGGGATGACCTGGTTTTCAAAGTTTAAAAAACCATCCGAAGAGCCGGTCAGTGCCTTTGACAGGCTGGTGAGTGACACGGTGGAGCAGGTCAAGGCCGGTAATCTCACCATGGACCACCAGACAAATTCTCAGGCGCCCGACTCTCAGGCGTCAGGAGCTGCGCGTTCGGCCACTCCGAACGAGGATACACCGAAGGTGGGAGCCGGGGCCGGGAAAGCCGGGACAGCCAAAGCCAGAGTTGCGGAGGCCCTCGCCGGGCCGGACAAGGCCGGCAGATATGCGCGTGATATACAGTCCAGTTTGTCAAAGGAGTTTGAGGCCAGTTCGTCAAAAGAGTTTGAGGCCGACTTGCCAAAAGATAATGATGACTCGGACGGGTCTGATGGCCAGCCTGAAAGTCAGTCTGATGGCCAGTCGGGAGATGTTGGCGGCGAAGACGTGGCTGCCAATGGGCTCAGAGAGCTCGATCAACCGAACAGGGATACGGCAGGTGACCTGTCGACAAAGGTCAACAAGACCTCTCGCGCAGAGCGCGACATGGCTGCGATGAAGAGCGCGCCGAACCTGAAATTGATGATACGCAAGGAAGTTCTGGCTGGCAGCATTGCCATCGGGGTGTTTGTGGTTTTCCTGTTTGGATGGTCGGCCATGGCGCCGCTTTCAAGCGCGGCAATTGCGCCGGGGGTCATTTCCCCTCACGGCAGCCGCAAGACGGTGCAGCATCTGGAGGGCGGGATTATTGAACGCATTCTGGTGGAAGAGGGCTCTCGTGTTGATGCCGGGGATCCTCTGATTCTGCTTGAGGATACGATGGCGCGGGCCTCCTGGCAGTTGATCCGTACGCAGTATTTTACGCTGGCGGCGCGGCATGCGCGCCTTGGCGCTCTGCAAAGCGGTGCCGGGGAGGTTTATTTTCCTGACTGGCTTGTTGAAGAGGCTGGCGATCCGGATGTGGCCTCGATCCTGGCAACGGAGATCAATTTGCTTGAGACCCGCCGGCTGGCGCATCATGATCGCAAGGCTGTGCTGCAACAACGCATCGTGCAGCTGGAAAAGGAAATCGACGGGCTGAACGCGCAAATTGATGGCCAGACCAGACAGCTGGTCCTTATTGGCAAAGAGATCAGCGGAGTCCAGCAACTGGTTGACAAGGGCCTTGGGCGTACGCCGCGGCTGCTGGGCTTGCAACGCACCGAAGCAGAGATCAGGGCTCAGCAAGGCTCCAACATGGCACTGGTCTCCAGGACCGAGCAAGCGATCAGCGCGACCGAGCTTGAGCTGATCTCCTCTGACACGGTGCTTCAGGATGAGATCGCCCGCGAGATGGCCCAGGTTCAGGCGGATCTTTCACAAGCCGGGGAAAAAATGGCCGCGTCGGGCGATATTCTTAGCCGGATTGAAATCACGGCTCCTGTTGCGGGCAAGGTTATTGCCCTGAAATATCACACAGCTGGCGGGATCATCGCGCCAGGTGCTGCAATCCTCGACATTGTGCCGGAAAATGAAGAACTTATTATCGAGGCGCGGGTGTCGCCGATGGATATCGATGTCGTCTATGAGGGTCTGATCGCGCAGATTCGCCTCTCTGCCTTCGCCCAACGCAATGTGCCCATGATTACCGGGACGGTTCGTTATGTGTCGGCCGACCGGCTGATCGACGAGGTTACCGGGCAGCCCTATTTCCGGGCGACCGTTGAGGTCACCAAAGAGCAAATCGCAAGAATTGGCGAAGGTGTCGTGCTGACCGCCGGGATGCCGGCCGAAGTCATGATCGTGACCGGTGAGCAGACCCTGCTTGGCTATCTGATGAAGCCGGCCGCAGACACGCTGCGACGCAGCTTCAGAGAGGGCTGAGCCCCGACGCGGTCTTGTGTCTGTCCCCTGCCTGTCCCGGGCCTGTCCCGGGCCTGTCCCGGGTGTTCCCGAGTGTTTTGGCATGGAACAGATGCGGCAAAAACTATCCATAATCTCAGATTGCGGCGATGCAGATGCCACCCGGGTGCTTGCGGGATGTCGGGGCGCCATTTCGCAATGGCCCATTTTGGAGCAGGGTCCGTGCCGTTGTGCGCAATTTGCGCGGGGCAGGGGTTAACTTTTAGCCTGAAACGGACTTACCCTGGCAGGCTTTCCTGGTTAAGATCACCGCTGCGGCCTGGGCCTTGCACGCACCAGAGGTTGATGATGTATGCACAATTTCGGCGGCGTGTAGCAGGACTGACCAGGATTACAAAACGAATTGTCGGAGATTGTAGGCCGCCGGGTTTGGCGAATTGATCTGTTGAGGATGAACAGGCACAAAACCTGCAAGATCTGAAACCAGCACGCCCTTGTCGGGCGTCAAGGAATACAGGAAGAGGATTGGAAATGTCGAATTCCGCAAGTCGTATTGTGGCGTGGGGCTCAAGGTTGATGGTCGGGATCGTGATGGGTCTGATTTTGGCAGGCTGCATGACGTCCTATCCGGATGCGCCGCAGAAGTCCTATATGGAAGAGGACAAGTCAGAATATCTGATTGGGCCTGGCGATAATTTGCAGGTTTTTGTGTGGCGCAATCCGGATCTTACGACCAG
This sequence comes from Alphaproteobacteria bacterium, assembly GCA_030614785.1. GTDB lineage: Bacteria > Pseudomonadota > Alphaproteobacteria > M2410 > M2410 > JAUWTJ01. The sequence goes on from JAUWTJ010000017.1 coordinate 15,271, forward strand.
CGTCCCTGTGCGTCCTGACGGGCGAATTTCGGTTCCCTTGATCGAAAATGTGGTGGCGGCAGGCAAGACCCCGTCCATGCTTGGCACCGAGATTGAAGAGATTCTGAAAGAATATATTCAGGAGCCGAAAGTGACGATTATTGTCACAGGGTTTGTCGGTCCTTTTGCGGAACAGATAAGAATTGTCGGTGAGGCAACCTCGCCGCAAGCGATTTCCTACAGAAAGGATATGACCATTCTCGACGCCATGATCCAGGTCGGCGGTTTGACCGAATTTGCTTCGGGTAACCGGGCTGTGATCGTGCGCAAGGTTGACGGGCAAGAGCATATTTACCGTGTCCGGCTCAATGATCTCCTGCGCGGCGGGGATGTCGGTGCCAATGTCGATTTGATACCCGGCGATGTCATCATTATTCCGGAAACCCGATTCTGATCAATGCAGCACAGATGTTCAGGATGTTTTGTCAGCTGATCGATTTGCAGAGACGAGTAGAAAGACCCCAAGAATGCAGGAAACCTTTGAACAGCTTCTAATACACATAGCCAAGGCCTGGCGCTGGCGCTGGATGGGCATGCTGGTTTGTTGGCTGGTCGCGGCAGTGGGGACCGGGTATGTCCTGATGCTCCCTGACGTTTACGAATCCGAAGCCCGCATCAGGATTGATGCGGATAGCGCTTTGCGGCCTTTGATGAAGGGTATGGCAATCAATACCAACATCCGCGATCAGGTCCGTCTGATGGAGCAAACGCTTCTCAGTCGCCCCAATCTCGAGCAGGTCGCACGGTCTGTCGACCTCGACGTCACGGTCAACTCGGAGGCTGAGGAACAAGCCATGTTGCTGGCTTTGAAGGGCCGCATCAAGGTGCGCTCCGTTGGCGGGCAACTGTTCGGCGTTTCCTATCGTGACACCAACCCGGCGAGGGCTCGCGAAGTGGTGCAAACGCTTCTGACAATCTTCATTGAGAGCAATCTTGGTGAAAACCGGGAGGATATGGAACAAGCCGAGGTTTTCCTGACTGCGCAGATCCGGAACTATGAAAGTCAATTGAAGGCGGCAGAAGAGAAGTCGGCACGCTTTCGCGCCAGTAACATGTCCATTATTTCCACTGCGGGCAGCTATGTTGAAAAAATTGAGGACGCGCGGACTGCGGCTGCCGTGACCGAGCAGTCCTTGCAAGAGGCAAAAGTTACTGTTGATGACCTGAAGGCTCGTCTTGGGACGACCCCGCAATACCTCAATCCGGGTGATACAGTTTCAAACTTTGGATCTGAAAGTCAGGTTACGACGACCTATTCGCGTATTCAAGCCCTGCAGAGCAATCTGGATGATCTGCTTGTGCGGTATACGGAGAGCCATCCGGATGTGCTGGCAGTTCGCAAGCGGATCGATGCCCTCGTTGCGCAACATAATCGAGAGAAATCCGGTGAGCAGCTCTCGATTGAGGGTGGCCCACGGGTCCTCAATCCTGTCTTTGAACAAGTTTCGCTGCGCCTGGTTGATGCGCGTTCAGAAGTTTTACGTTTGGAGCGCCGCAAGGAGAATGCCGGTAAAGTGTTGGCTCTGCTGGAACAAAAAGCCACTATTGCCCCGACGATTGAAGCAGAGATGGCGGCCCTTAACAGGGACTACGGCACGATCAAGACTCAATATGAGTCTCTCCTGACGCGGCGCGAATCCGCACGCATATCCCGCGCCATTGAAGCCTCAACGGACTCATTGCAATTCAGAACTGTTGATCCGCCGCAGATCCCGGCAGAACCGTCAGGGCCGCCGCGGTTGCTCTATCTGTTTATGGTTCTTGGAGTGTCGTTTGGCGCCGGCGGCGGTGCGGCGTATCTGCGGTCGCAATTATCTGACACGTTCTCTGTTCCTTCGGCTCTGAGCGACGCATTCAGGTATCCGGTGATCGGTAGTGTGTCGTTGATGACGGACTTTGCCGACAAGACAAATCAGCAGATGCGGCATGCGGCTTTCTATGCTGCGGCGGTTGTGCCGCTGGCGATTATCGGGGGCGCAATTGCTTTTCTGCCCTGGGCGGCGCGATTGCGTGAGGCGTTGGGGATAATACCGCTGTAGAGATCCAAGTGATCGCAAACCAGAGAGTGATCTGTAATTATGAGTGACAACGGACAATCAAAGGGCACCAATCCCGATCAAGCGGCCAATCCCGACCGGGCAAAGAGCCTGGTAGAGCGGCTTGCGGAGCGGCAGAGCGAGAACCCTGGCCAGGGCGCGCGCGCTGCGTCTGGTGAGGGCAATCAGGATGTGGCGAATGGCTCGACTGGTGGCCTCATGCCACGATCAGAAGCGCGGCCTCTGCGTGCCAGTGCACGAACCCGGCATATCGCCACGATCGATCTGAAACGGCTGCGATCCCTGGGTTACGTTACGCCGGATGGGGGGCGCTCCCAGATCGTCGAGGAATTCCGGGCCATCAAGCGCCCCCTGTTGCGCCGGGCCTTCGAGGGCGGCGGTCGGGGGCGGGATCATCTGATTATGGTCACCAGCGCAAATCCTGGTGAAGGCAAATCCTTTTGTTCAATTAATCTGGCTATGAGCATTGCTTCGGAGCGCGGTCTCAACGTTCTGCTGGTTGATGGTGACGTGGTAAAATCTGATCTGCCCGAGCTTTTGGGGTTTCGAGCCGATACGGGGTTTCTTGATCTGCTTGCGGACAGGGACCTTGATTTGTCGGATATTCTTGTGCGGACCAATATTCCCAATCTGTCGGTTCTTCCTGCCGGCAACAACAACGACCATGCGACGGAACTCATGGCCGGGCCTGCCATGGCAGATCTGATCAGCGACCTGGCGACGCGCTATAGCGACCGGGTTATCATTTTCAATGCGCCGCCGGTGCTCGTCAGCAGTGAAGCCAGCGTGCTGGCGTCGTGGGCAGGACAGGTCGTGATGGTTGTTGAGGCGGACCAGACCAGTCGGCGCGACGTCGATCATGCTCTTTCTTTGTTGGGAGACGATATTAGTGTAAACTTCGTGCTCAACAAGGTGACAGACCGTCAAGGCAAAGAGCGATATGGAGCTTATTCCTATTATGGCAAGTCATAGAAAGAGCGATATGAGTGCGGTGCCAGATGTACGCCGTGCAGTTTGCAGCGATCCTCGGCCGGCGCGCCGGTCCTGGCGGGACGCCTTATGTTTGAGCGCCTCTACACTGAGCCTGTTGATAGCCCTGGGTTCAGGTGCGCAGGCGCAAGACCAGCAGGACGCTGAGCCGGCCCGCGCGGCAGGCTGGCAGTATTCGGCCAACACCAATGCCGCCTTTACCCTGACCGACAATGTGCTCCTGACCCAACTGGATCCGGAATCAGATTTCATTACCACCCTGACAGCCGGGGTGCAGGTGTTCAATGAAACGCGCGGCGGCTCAATCGATTTAGACTATCAGCTCAATTACGACTTTTATGTCAATACCGACGAACTCAACGGCTTTCGGCACAACCTACTGACGCAGAATACCTTCAATCTGGTCGATGATCTGTTTTTCCTTGATGTCAATGCGTCCGTTCGAGAGCAGGCCGCCAGTCGTAACCTGCGGACCCCGGCAACGACGCGGACCATAAATGGCGATCAGATCATGGTCCTGACCGGCGCGATTGCTCCCTATATCGACACCACTATCGCAGGCCGGGTGGGCGTTTTTGCGCGGGTTGACTATTCGACCGTCAGTTTCAGAAGGCCCGATGTCAGCGGGTCATCCGGTTCAGGGGATGACGACACGATCTGGTCCGGAAACTTTATGGTCAATGAACTCGACCAGGACAAGCGGCTCCATTGGGAATTCTCGGGCCAGGCCTCAGCGGATGATGATAATTTTGAGCAACAAGGAGCGAGCGCGGCCCTGCGATTCAACGTGCGGCAGAATTTGAAACTGCTGACCCGGGGCGGCTATGACAAATCATCGGGTCGGCTTAACGGCTTTGATGTTGATGATGTATTCTGGCGGGTCGGGTTTGAATTTGAACCGGTTCGGGACGCCTTTATCCGGCTTGAAGCAGGCGAGCGCTACGGCGGCCCGTCCTATGACGCGCTGATCCGCTATGATGTGGCCAAGGCCCTGAAAATAAATGCCAGCTTTGTCCAGAAGCTGCAGACAGATCAGGACCGCATTATCGGCATGGTCAACGATTTCATCACGGTTTCCAATTCTCCCTTTGTTGGCATCCGGTATGAGGATCCCAATCCCGAGGCGGCTTTGTCTTCGGGTGTTGTGATTGATGATGAGTTGATCAGCACCTCGACCCTTGGTGAAACGGCGCAGGTGACCTTGACCGGGGCGCTTGGCCGGGTCGGCTATTCGCTGTCAGGTTATTACCGAACCCGTGAGTATGATTTGATCCTTGTGTCCGGAGAGGTGCTTGAAGATGAAACAACGGGCGCTTCCTTTTCCCTGTCCAGGGATTTTGGACGGCGAACCTCGGCGGGGCTTGGTGTGCAGTATGCTGACGAAGAATCCAATTACACCGACGCAGACTTTGCTTTTCTGGTTACGGACTTTGGCGATGTCGCCGCCAATCTTACCAACAATATTGACTCAATAACGGGGAACGCTTTTGTCTCCTATATGTTGTCACCGACCGCTCAGGTCTCGCTGAATTATTCGCGCTCTGAGAGAGAGGACCAGGACGGGGTCAAAGTTGAGGAAAATGCCTTTATGTTGACAATTACGAAGGTTTGGTAGCTGCCATGTATGAAGAGTTTTTCAAGTTGAATGATCAACCGTTTCGGCTTTCACCGGATCATCGGTTTTTCTTTCAATCAGGCGCCCACAACCGGGCGCTTGCGCATCTGAAATTCGGACTGGATCAGAAGGAAGGGTTCATTCTGGTGACTGGCGAGGTCGGCGCCGGCAAGACCACGATCGGGGACCATCTTTTGGCGTCTCTCAATCCGCGCCATTTCGTGGCGGCGAATATTGTAACCAGCAATCTGGATCAGGAGAATATGATCCGGATGATCGCGTCCAGTTTTGGGCTTACCCAGGAGGGCCTTAACCGGACGTCGGTGTTCAGAAATATCGAGCGGTTTATTGCGGATTCGGCGCGCCAGGGCAGACGCTGCCTGCTGTTTGTTGACGAAGCGCAAAATCTTTCGATTACGGCGCTTGAGGAATTGCGGATGCTGTCCAACTTGCAAGTGAACGGACAGCCGGCGCTGCAGAGTTTTCTTCTTGGCCAGCCGCAGTTCCGCCAGACGCTTGCCCGCAAGGACCTGGCTCAGCTGCGTCAGCGCGTGATCGCGTCTTATCATCTCGGCCCGCTTAATCTGGAGGAGACGGGTGCCTATATCTGCCACCGTCTCGAAGTTGTTGGCTGGACGAAGGATCCGATCTTTGATGAACAGGCCATTGAGATTATTTTTCAGATCACAGGCGGTATTCCGCGGCGGATCAACACGTTGTGCAATCGCCTCATGCTGAATGCCTATCTCGAGGAGAGCCATACGATTACGACGGCTGATGTGCGCAAGGTGAGCGCTGAAATTGCCGAAGAACTAGGCCAGGTGGTTGACTTTGAAAGTGCACAAAAGGACCTCAACGGGACTGATGGCCTGGCGGGGCCGGACTCTACTTCACCGGATCATTTTGCCGCAGAGGTTCCGGCTGGATCATCAGGGTCTTCATCGGCGACATCGCCGACGGCAGCACCGATGGCATCAGATGATTTCGATGCTCCAATCCCGCATGTAGAAGACCAGGTGGTTTTCGACCTTGAAGCGGTGGATGAGGCGATGCGGGCGAAACAAGGGCCTGAACACGGTATTCCCGACTATGGCGAGGACAGGGGCGATGCCGAGGTTATTGATCTGACCATTCATGCAGGCGAAGAGCTCTCTCTTGAAGCGGAGTTGCGATTGAAGAAGCGGGCGCTTCATACGGTTATCGATTTCTTTGGCGGACGGGCGTCCTGATCGCGCTTGCCGGGTGCGTAAGAGCGAACGTGATGCCGCCTTGATGCAAAAGGCCAATCTCATGAATACAGCCAAGTCTGAAAGGGATTTGTCCTTGTCCAGAACGACCTCCTGCCGCAATGCCATGAGCGTTGATGTGGAAGATTACTTCCACGCCGAGGCTCTGTTACGCATTCGCGGCGATGCCGGAACAACCGGGGTGCCGCTGCGGTTTGAAGCGAGCACCAATAAGGTCCTTGATTTGTTTGCGGCACGCGGGGTCAAAGCGACTTTTTTCACTTTGGGATGGGTTGCGGAGCGCGCCCCTGGCCTTGTGCGGCGCATCGTAGACGAGGGTCATGAGCTTGCGGCGCACGGGTATGCCCATGTGCGCATTTCGGAGCAGTCACCAGAGGCCTTTCGCGAGGATATTCGCCGGGCAAAGCATGCCCTGGAAGATGCTTCCGGGGCACCGGTGCGAGGCTACCGGGCACCGACGTTTTCGATTGGCGCCGAAACCCGGTGGGCGTATCCGATCCTGGTCGAGGAAGGCTTTGCCTGGTCGTCCAGCGTTTACCCGGTGCATCATGATCTTTATGGCATGCCCGGGTCTCCGCGCACTCCCTACCGGCCACTTAACGGAGCAGATATTCTTGAAATTCCCATGTCGACGGTCAAAGTTGGTGGTCGCATCGTGCAAGGCGGCGGCGGCGGGTATTTTCGCCTCCTGCCCTATGGTCTGTCATCGTGGTTGATCCGGCGGGTCAACACTGTTGAGGCCCAGCCGTTCATGTTTTACTTTCACCCCTGGGAAGTAGATGCGGATCAACCAAGGATCTCTGATTTGTCTCTGAAATCGCGTATTCGTCACTATACGAACCTGTCCAGAATGGAGGCCCGACTGGAAAGATTGATGGAAGATTTTTCCTGGGGCCGTGTTGATGACGTTTTCAATGTTGCGAGCAGCAAACATACGGGCGACGCTGTGGTGCAAAAGGAAGACGTCCTATGAGTATCGAAGTCAGAGCTTTTGAACCAGCGGACCTTGATCGTTGGGAGAGTTTCGTGGCGCGGCTTCCTGAAGCCAACTTTTTTCACCGTGCCGGGTGGAAGAGCGTGATCGAAACATCCTTCCGCCAGAAGTCCCGCTATATGATTGCCGAGCGAGGCGGGGACATCGCCGGGGTATTGCCTCTTGTTGAGATTAAAAGTCGCCTCTTCGGACATGCGCTTATCTCAACGGCTTTTTCGATCGGTGGCGGCGTGGCGGCTCTCGATGATGAAGCCGCTGAAGCGCTGGATGCGGCGGCGGTGGGGCTCTTGAAGTCCTCCGGGGCGGACTATCTGGAATACCGAAGGCCGGTGCGGGCGCATGCGGACTGGGTTCGGAAAAACGGCCTGTACGCCAATTTTTCAAAGCCCATGCTTGAGGATGCGGATGAGGATCTGTTGCAAATCCCGCGTAAACAGCGGGCTGTCGTGCGCAAGGCCCTGAAGAATGAAGCGTTGGCGGTTCGGATAGATGCCAGCGTCGATGACTTTTACCGGCTTTACTCGCTCAATGTTCGCAATCTGGGAACGCCGGTTTTTTCCAAAAGATTTTTTCAGGAGCTGATGAAAACGTTCGGCGCTGATTGTGAAATTTTGACTGTCACCGCTGGCGGGAAACCGGTCAGTTCGGTTATGTCGTTCTACCACCGTGATGCTGTTATGCCCTATTTCACCGGATCGCGTGTCGAGGCGCGGCGGCTCGGGGCCAATGACTTCATGTACTGGCATGTGATGCGCCGGGCTGTCGACAAAGGCTACACGGTGTTTGACTTTGGCCGCTCCAAGGAAGATACCGGGCCGTTCAGTTTCAAGAAGAACTGGGGCTTCACACCGGTGCCGATTGCTCATGAGTTTTGCCTGAAAGAGGGGGCAGAGATGCCTGACCTCAACCCGCTCAATCCAAAATATGCGGCGATGGTGGCGACCTGGAAGCGGTTACCTCTGCCCGTCGCAAATTTTATCGGGCCTCTGGTCGTGCGCAATATCGGCTAGGCCCTGAGAGCGTTCAGGGCACGGTTCGGCAAAGTTCAGGGAAGAAAGTCGTCAAGCAGGGCCATGCGGGCGGACCAGCTGTAGTGGCGGATCAGGTAGTCGCGTGCGGCGGCACCGATTTGATCTCTACCCGAATTATCAAGACTATCGAGAACGGCTTGCCCGAAGGCTTCTGCGCCTTCTGCCACAAAGAGATGTTTGCCGGGCACAAGATCAATGCCTGCAAGCCCTTCGGGCGTGGTCAGGACCGGCCGTGCCATGGCGGCGGCCTCGAGGACCTTGTTCTGGATGCCTCGTCCGATGGCCATGGGGGCGACGGCGAGGTCCGCATGGGCGAGCCACGGACGCATGTCGTCAACCCGGCCGGTGACCTCGACCGCCGGGTTGGCCGCAAGGGCCATGACCGCTGGCGTGGGTGTGGCGCCGGCAATAACAAAGCGCACCTGTGGTTTTTCGGTCAGAAGGCCAGGCAGCACGTTCCGGGTAAACCAGCATACGGCATCTACATTGGGCTTGTAGTCCATGCGTCCGGTGAAAATAATATTGGGGCCTGGGCCATAGGCTGACAGGGCCGCTTTCGGAACCGTTACCTTTGAGGGATCGAAATAATCCGTGTCGATGCCGTTCGATAGACCAAAGGTTTTTGACGAGGTTTCGGGGGCGAGGCGGCGAAACAGGTCGGCTTCAGCTTCCGAGACAAAGAACGAGGCATCGGCGTGCACTGCGACTTGCCGGTCAAAGGCAAGGAGTTTTTTGCCCTCTCGCCCATAGACAAATTTGGCGAGGAAGCCGCGCTCGAGCGCGTATTGACGGAATTTTTCGGAATCCACATCAACAAAATCCATCAGAACGCATCGAGGCTTCTTCTTCAGGTTCAGAACGTATTGCGCCATGGCCGACGAAAAGACGAAGACGGCATCAATATCGTGAGTGTCCAGGGTCGCGGCGATCCACTTTTCGAGCGCCCTGTCATAAAAGTAGGGCAGGGAGAGCGGCGCGCCGGTCAAAAATGCCTTGAGAGATTTCAGGCGCGCGACAAAGGGATTGAGCTTTGCAATATGGACGCTCTCGCACATGTTTTCCATAACAGAAATATGGCGAAAGTCATCCGGGTCATCGATAAATGTGCCAAGATGGATGCGTCTGTGTTCACCCAGATGTAACAGAGCCCGGTAGGAGCGAATCTTGTCGCCCTTGTCCGGTGGATAGGGAATGCGCTGGCTGAGAAAGAGGATGTCGCCCATAGAATCCCTATACCTGTCGTTTTATCTTAATGCGAGGGGATAAGGGCAAATCTGCGAGAAAGGAAAGGTATTGATCTTGCATATTCAATCGAGATTGCTTTTGATGCCTCAAATTTTTGCCAGGAGCGGCTGGAGCTGTGTGACGCCATGACGGAACAAAGAGATTTGAGTGGTTCTCCGGAGACATCGGAAAAGCACGTAAACGCAGGGTTGGAGCCGCACTCTGGCGGGCCCGGTCGCGGTGCAAGTGGCTTTGCGAGCGGCGCGGCTGTCTCAACTGTGGACGGGATCTACGGCTGGCGGCTGGCGCTTTTGCTGCTGTGTGCCGCTTTGGCATTAACTCTGGGCCTGTATGGCGCTTCGGCGGCTTCGGCGGTTGATTTGTGGTGGAACCGGTCGTCCTATAATCACGGGTTTTTGATTATCCCGATTTCTCTCTATCTCGTCTGGGACAAGCATGAAGCGCTGGCGGCCATGACCCCGCGTCCTTCGATGGGCGGGCTGCTGGTTGTCGCGGGCTTTTCCCTGGCGTGGACCATCTGCCGGGCTGCCGGAATTAATGAGGGCGAGCATTTTGCTCTTGTCGGAGTTATCCAGGGGGTGGTCCTTGCTGTGCTGGGACGTCAACTGTTTATGTCCATGATTCTGCCAATGGCGTACCTGTGGCTGATGGTTCCGACCGGGACGGTGCTCTACCCGATTTTGCAAGGGGCGGCGCACTGGCAGACCGTGGCGATGTTGCAGCTCTCGGGCATTCCGGTCTTCGGCGAGGGGTTTTTCGTTCAGGTGCCAACCGGTCTCTACGAGGTGGCGGAAGGCTGTTCGGGTCTTAATTTCATTCTGGCTGGTCTCGCGCTCGCGCCACTGTTCGGGTACATGATGTACGACGGGATGCGCAAAAGGCTCATTGCGATCGGTGCCATGCTGGTCATTGCGGTTGTTGCAAATGGTATTCGTATCTACGCGATTATAGCGCTTGCCGAGTTCAGCAATCGGCGTATCGATATTGTTGATGATCACCTGCTCTATGGTTGGGGCTTTTTTGCCGTGGTCCTGGTGATCGCCGGATATGTCGGCTCCCGCTTTGCCGATCCGGAGCGCCCGGCGCGCACGGAGCCCTACGCGCTGGCAGTCCATGTTGAACGCAAATCCCTGGTGACCGGCGCCGCTTTTGCCATGATCGTTCTGGCGCTGTTGCCGCTCTATCGCCTTGCAGCGGTGACATCCGGATTTGAGCCGGAGACAGGCCGCATAGATCTTGCAGGCTTGCAGCTTGAGAGCGTGGCAGAAGCTGGCGATGGCTGGCTGCCTGACTTTCCCCGGGCGACCAAAACCCTTCAGTTTCAGGGGTCTCGTCATAATATTACGGCTGATATTTATCTGGCCGGCTATTTCAATCCGCGCGATGCGAGCGAGATGATCACATCAGGCAATGATCTTGCCGGTTCTTCTGCGTACCACTCGCTTGGCGGATATTCCCGGCAAATCGCAAGTGCGGATGGTACCGTGATCTGGCGGTTTGTTCAGTTGGGTTCGCGCTCCGGCGCGCGGCTGGTCGCTCAGGCCCGGCAGGTTGACGGCACTTTTGTGACAAGCGCCCTCAAAGCCAAATTGCTGCAGGCCAAAGCGACATTACTCTGGAGCAAGAAAAGCTCCGGCGTCATTCTCATTTCTGTTCCCGTCACAGTGGATTTTGAGAAAGCTGAAGGCGACCTCACCCGGTTTATTGAAGGCGCTGATCTGACGGGTTTGTTTGCGCCAAGACCAGATCGTTCCACACCGCCCCCGTTCGGCGAAAGGTAGGTTCTGCTCGTGTGCGGTATTACGGCTCTGGTCAACTTCAGTGCGGCCACAGGATTTGATCCTGATCTGATCCGTCCCATGACGGATGCCATCGCCCACAGGGGGCCGGATGGCGACGGATTTTATTTTTCTGACGGTGTTGCTCTGGGACACAGGCGGCTGTCGATCATTGATATTGCCGGTGGCCACCAACCGATGCTCACCGCCGACGGGAAAGTTGCCGTCGTCTTCAATGGCGAGATCTACAATTTCATGTCGCTGCGCAAAGATCTTGAAGACCGGGGCTCGCGCTTTCAAACGCGCTGCGATACCGAGGTCATTCTCGAGGCCTGGCGGCACTTTGGACCAGACTGTGTCGATCATCTGGGCGGTATGTTTGCCTTCATCCTGTGGGATGAAGAGGCGCAAACGCTGTTCGCGGCGCGCGACCGGCTTGGCAAGAAACCGCTTTATTACTCTCACTTGCCTGATGGCTCAACGGCGTTTGGTTCAGAGCTCAAGGCGCTCAAGGTGCTGCCGGGGCTCAACCGGACGCTTGATCTTTCTGCGGTTGAGGATTTTTTCGCCTATGGCTATGTGCCGGATCCAAAGTCGATTTACGCGCATGTCAAAAAACTTCCCCCTGCGCATCGCCTGTTGTGGAAGCGGGGCGCCGCGCCGCGCATTGATCGCTATTGGGATCCGACGCTTGAACCGCTTGCGGTGAACCAGCCGGACGCCGAAGCGGACCTTGTCGAACGGCTGAAACAATCAACGGCCATGCGCCTGATTTCTGATGTGCCGCTTGGCGCTTTTTTGTCGGGCGGTGTTGATTCCAGTGCGATTGTCGCGCTGATGGCGGAGCAGGGCGGCGAGCCTGTCAAAACATTTTCCATTGGCTTCGGGGCGCGTGAGTTTGACGAAACAGAATATGCCAGGGACATTGCGACCCGTTACAAGACCGACCATCGGGTCAACCGTGTTGACCCAAACGATTTTTCGATGATCGATCAGCTGGCGGATATTTTTGATGAACCGTTTGGGGATTCTTCCGCGCTGCCAACCTACCGGGTCTGCGCGGCGGCGCGGCAAGGTGTGACGGTTGCGCTTTCGGGAGACGGCGGGGATGAGCTTTTTGGCGGCTACCGGCGCTATATGTATCACCGGCACGAAGAAACCCTGCGCCGTAAAATACCCGGCGGACTGCGCCGCGCTGTCTTCAAGCCGCTGGGGCAGATCTATCCCAAGCTCGATAGGGCGCCGCGGTTCCTGCGGGCCCGGACGACGTTTCAGGAACTGGGCGGTGATGAGGTCTGGGGCTTTTTCAGCGGTGTTTCGGCAACCGCTGATGAAACCAGGCTGGCCTTGTTCAGTGACACTTTGAAATGGGATCTGGACGGGTATCACGCGGTCGAGGTTTTGAAGCCCCATTTTGAGCGGGCTGACGGTGACGATCCGCTGGCCAGGGCGCAGTATGTTGATTTCCAGACCTGGCTCGCGGGCGGCATTCTTACCAAGGTCGATCGGACCTCGATGGCGGTTTCGCTGGAAGTGCGTGCGCCGCTGCTTGATCACAGGCTTGCGGAATGGGCCTTGCGCCTTCCAACGGGCCTCAAAATTCAGGGCAGGAACGGCAAGGCCATTCTCAAGTCGGCGATGGAGACCAGGTTGCCAGGTGATATTCTTTACCGCCCCAAGCAGGGGTTCTCCATGCCGATCACGGACTGGTTCCGGGGTCCCTTGCGCTCACGGGTCGAGGCCATGGTGAACAATGGTGCGTTGCTGGAGAGCGGGCTGTTTGATCGCAAGGCCTTGCGGGCTCTTGGAGACGAGCATATTTCGGGACGCCGTGACCATGCACGCACGCTTTGGCTATTGTTTGTCTTTTCACGATTTCTTGAAAACGAAGCCGGGATAAACTCGGCGACTGGCTCAGCCGATCACATTGTCCGGTAGACCTCGGGCCCGGTAGATCACAGGCTGGCGATTACAGGCCCAGCAAACTGATAATTCCCAGCCAGCCAAATCCTGCCAGAATGAACCAGATCATCAGTCCGGCACCCACAGAAACGCGTTCATCGCCCTGGGCATGCCGGGCGCGGGTCTGATCAAGAGGGACAGCTTTGTGGAAACTCATCATTGTTCTCATTCCGAATCACTTACGAGTCTAGCTCATTGGAAGATTAGGAAGAGATATTTAATAGAGTCTTAAAGATCTCCCGCAGGATTGTCTAAAATGTGACAATATGCAGCGCAGACAAGGCAAATTCATCCGCTGCGCGTATGTTGCGCGATGATTTCCCCAAAAAGGTCAATCTGTCCCTGACTTGTTTCGTCCCAGCTGAACGCCTCGGCATAGGTGCGGGTCTTTGCCCGGTCCGGCAGATTGGCGAGAAGCGCGCCGGCGGCACTGGCAAGCGCTTGCGGCGAGCGTTCGTCTACCACGACGCCCGCTTCGGGCGCGCCGACGACTTCGCCGGATCCCCAGACATTTGTTGCGATGACTGGCGTGCCGCAGGCCATGGCTTCGAGCAGGACATTGGGCCAGCCTTCGCGGCTGGAGGCGAGGACCAGTGCGTCTGCGGCGGAGTAGATTTCAGGCAGGCTTTCATGGGGCAGGACCCCGAGAAATGTAACCCGGCTGGTGAGCCCGAGTTTGTCCGTTAAACGCTCCAGAGCGCGGCGTTCGGGCCCGTCACCGGCGATGAGAAGATCGACACCATCCAGACTTTCGAGCGCCTCGATCACCAGGTGATGCCCCTTGCGTTCGATCAGGTGGCCGACGCTGAGAAGGGTGGGGCGGGTTAAGCCCAGTTTCTGACGGACCTTGCCGCGTTCGGCCGGTCGGAATGCTTGCAGGTCGACGCCGTTTCTGAGGACGCGGGTTGGCGGCAGGGTGATGTCCGGCGGGACCATGTCCTCGAGCGCGTCCTTGAGGGCGCCGGCGACGGTGATGATGCCGCTGGCGCGGGCCGCCGCCCAAAGGATCTGCGCTTTGGGGCTGGCATATTGCGGGATGAGGTTAATGTCGGTGCCCCGTGCGGTAACAGTGAAGGGCAGATTAAATGTTTGTGCAAGGTGGGCGGCTGCCACGCCATCAGGATAAAAGTAGTGTGCATCAATGAGATCAAAGGGGCCGTGTTCCTCAATGATCTGTCCGATGTTGGCACGCACCGAGTTGAACATGAGGCGCGGCGCGGCGTTCATGCCCACTTTGGGGATGTGCAGATAACGGGGATGATGCACGATTAATCCGTGTCTTGTTTCTGTTTTGGGCACTCGGGCAAAGTCGGCGTATTTTCCGAAATACTTGTGACGCCATGGAAACCAGGGCACCGGGGCAACCACATGGGCCGACACCTGACCGGTCCGGACGAGCTGGCGGAGCCGGTTTTCGACAAATATGCCGTGGGTCGGTTGAACGGCATTGGGAAATAAAGTTGAAAAAGTCAGTATTCGCATGGCTGTTTATTTCAATAAGGCGATATAAGTGGAAGAAAATTGCCTGGTATTTGCAAGGTCTGCAAACCCCGAGCTTTCAAGGTATCTGCGACCAAGACAATGGCCAGACATTCGGATTTCCGGTTCAATTTAACGTCGTCAGGATGTATAGTTTGCATTGAGTTGCTGGCGGGCTTGCGTTGTGCGGTCAAATACCAAATGGTTAATGCTTGCCGGTTGTCCACAGGGATGCATACCAATAAACGGGGCGGGAAGACTATTTAAATATCCCGGTTTTTTTTAGCGTTCTGGCATCGAAATTGAAGATGAGTGTGAAATTGAAGATGAGTGTTGTGTATGAGCTTTGCCGTGGTGGGAGAGCTTAAAGAGTAGTTAGGGGCATGAATGCTGAAAGTTTTTCGGCACTTTCTCGTCGTTCCAGTATCGTTGCTGGCGATTGCTGAGACAGCGCTTTTTCTCGTTGTGATTACAGGCCTGCAGGCTGTCGGATCCAGGACGTTCCTGGCGACCAATGCCCCTGATGTGATCCGGCCTTATGTGGTTTTGTTTTTGACGGGACTGACGTTTGTCTGTCTTGCGGCAGCCGGACTCTATAACAGAGATGTCTTTATCGAGGCGCGAACCTTCTTTCAGAGGGCCGGGGTCGCTCTCTTGCTTGTGATCTTCACAGCTCTTGTGATCTTTCCGATTTACGGCCTGTTTGATCCGGTGACCGTCGAGTGGTATCTCGGGCTGCTGTCCTTTACCCTCCTCATTCACTATCCGCTGATGATCATTCTGCGATTTGGCCTGGTTGCCTTTTCCGGCGTGGATATGTTCAAGCGACGCGTGATCGTTGTTGGTGACGGGGTCCTGTCAGGAAAGGTTCGCCAACTGATTGAAAACCGCGGCCAGGCCCATCTGACTTCGGTCGGGTTTATCAACCGCGATACGTTTAGTGAACTTGCCGGGAAGAATGAACCGGTGTCCGAGCAGGGCGATTTGCACAACTCGACCCTGGGTCAGGACAGCGCCCTGCTGCGCTTTGCCATGGACAACAAGGTGGACGAAATTGTTGTCGCCTCGCGGGAGCGGCGCGGTTTGCCGGTCTGGCAGCTCTTGCAATGCCGGATGGCCGGGGTTGCGGTGACTGATTATATGACATTCTGGGAACGTGAGTCTGGCGAGATTGACATTGATGAGGTCAAGCCCAGCTGGCTTGCCCTGTCGGATGGTTTTGACCGCCACTGGATGAGACGCGCGGTGAAACGGCTTTTTGATATTGTTGTGTCGGCAAGCTTTTTGATCGTTGTGGCGCCGGTGATGCTGGCGGCGGCCCTTTTTATTAAACTGGAAAGCCCTGGTCCGGTCTTCTATCGCCAGACCCGTGTTGGCGAAGGCGGGCGGCACTTTGATATCATCAAGTTCAGATCGATGAGTGTTAATGCCGAACAGGATGGTGTGCCGCAATGGGCGGTCAAGAATGATGCGCGCGTGACCCGGGTTGGCACTGTCATCCGCAAATTGCGGATCGACGAAATACCGCAGATTCTCAATGTTCTGAAGGGCGAGATGAGTTTTATCGGACCTAGACCGGAACGTCCCTATTTTGTTGATACTCTTTGTGCGGAGATACCGCTTTATGCGGTTCGTCACAACGTCAAACCGGGCATTACCGGATGGGCTCAGGTCAATTACCCCTATGGTGCCTCGATTGATGATGCGCGCCGGAAACTCACCTTTGACCTTTACTACGTAAAGAATGAAAACCTGTTCCTCGATCTCGTCATTCTGCTACAAACGGTCAGGGTTGTTATAATGCTTGCCGGATCTCGGTGAGGGATACTTTCTCATGGAACTGATAGCCACAATCGGTACCATCTTCTGCGCAGTATCCTATCTGGCGTTGGCCGGTCTTGCGTTGGCCGGGCGCACGCGGGCAGATCACATCTGGTGGCTGGTCGCGGCGAGCGGACTTACCGTCTTGTGGTCTCTCAGCCATTTGTTTGAAACCCGTGCGTTTGTGATGCTTTACGCTCCGGCAGTGTTGATGCTGGATGTCCTGCGGGGCTACGCCTGGGTCGGATTTCTGGCGGCCCTGTCCGGGCTTTCCGACGGCAGCAACGCCGGTAACGGGCGCGAAGGCCTGGATCGGTGGCTCAAGGGGCTTGTTCTGGTGGCGGTCATTCTGCCGGGTCTGGCGGTCCTGGGCGGTTTTGCAGTGGAGATTTTTCCGGCTCTTTATGGTTTTCAGGCGTTGTCGGCCTTTCTCAGCGGAACCGGCATGCTGCTGCTCTTGATCGTGGGGCTGCTTTTGCTGGAGAACCTTTATCGCAATGCCGGAGCAGACCAGCGTTGGGGAACCCGCTATCTGTGTCTGGGACTTTGTCTGTTCTTTGTTTACGATTTTTTCTTTTATGCAGAGAGCCTTCTGTTCAAGCGATTTGATACAGAGCTTTCTGATGCGCGCCCCTATGTGACCGGCCTTGCGGGGCCGCTGATTGCCCTGTCGCTGGCTCGGGTGAGGTTTTGGGCGGTTGACCTTCATGTGTCGCGTCAGGTTGTTTTTCAGTCCGCGACGCTTGTCGGTGTCGGGGTCTATCTCATCGTCATGTCGATGGTTGGTTACTGGATCCGCCAGTTTGGAGGAGAAGCCGGAACGGTTTTTCAGATCGCCTTTCTTGCCCTTGCGGGCATTATGTTGCTGGCGATTTTAGCCTCGGGAAGTTTTCGCTCACGGCTGAGACTGTTTATCGCGCGGCACTTTTACAGTTCGAAATATGATTATCGAGAGGAATGGCTTCGGTTTATCACGACGCTCGGATCAGGTGAGGAAAGCTCCAGTATAGCCCAGCGGATCGTTTGGGCCGTGGCGCCGATTGTTGACAGTACAGCCGCAGCGCTCTGGGTAACGGATCGCGCGGCCGGTGCCTTGCGCCCTGTCGTTTCGTGGAACTATGGAGACAGCCTGAAACCTCTTGAACTCGATGATCTCTTTGTCAGGAGCATACGGGAGACTGGCAATGTGATCGTTCTGGATGAGACGTCGCGGGGCTCGAAAATTGATGTGTTGGTGCCGGACTGGATCACTTCACAGCGTGACACCTGGCTCATCCTGCCGTTGATCTATCGTGGCCGGATGAACGGGATATTGTTGCTTGGCCAGCCCCGCGCGCCGCGTGCACTTGATTTTGAGGATCGCAATCTGCTGTCTACCGTTGCCAGTCAGGCGGCGAGTTACCTGGCCGAAGATCGGGCCGCTGGCGCGCTGGCGGATGCGCGCAAGATGGAAGAATTCAATCAACGGTTCACGTTTGTCGCCCATGATTTGAAAAACATCGTCAACCAGCTGTCCATGCTTGTTGCCAATGCAACGCGGCACGCCGACAATCCGGACTTTCAAAAAGACATGGTCACGACTGTTACCAATTCTGTTGATCGAATGAATGGCATGATGAAGAACCTGACCACCCGCTCCGAGGCAGCCGTGGTGCCGGACGGTATTGAAACGTTGAATATTCCCGTTTTTGACCTCGTGGAGGCTCTCAGTGACTTCGCCTCGGACTGGCAAGCGCAGGGCGCGCGGGTGCGATTTGATCATGACGGCGGCGCGCTCAGTATTGCTACAAAGCGCGATGTATTGGTGTCGGCCTTGAACCATATGGTACAAAATGCCATTGATGCGACCGGACCGGCAAGTTTGGTCCGGGTTTTGCTAGTGAGAGGTGAGAGGAGCTTTAGTGTCGAGGTGATCGATACCGGGCCAGGAATGGAGCCGGACTTTGTGGAAAGCGTATTCTTTAAGCCGTTCGGGACAACACGCGAAGGCGGCTACGGTATTGGCGGGTTCCAGATTCGCAGCCAAATTCGTGATCTTGGCGCCAGGCTGGAGGTGTTTTCGACCCCCGGGCAGGGCACAACTATCAGAGTGACCTTTCCGTTGGAGAAATTTGCAGAGAAAACGAGTCCTCTTACTGATATTGATCACCCTCATACTGAAATTGATCAAAGGACCTGATGAGCGAACCAAAACGCAAGATCCTCGTTGTCGAAGACGATCCGGGTATTCAGAGCCAGATGAAATGGGCGCTGGATGATCTGGATGTTTTTGTTGCCAGTGATCGCCCCGAGGCGCTGGCCATTCTCCGCAGGGAGGAGCCCAGGGTTATCATCCTTGATCTGGGAATGCCGCCGGATGAGGCCGGTGTGACCGAGGGTCTTGCGGCCCTCGAGGAAGCCCTGCGGCTTGATCCGTCAACCAAGGTGATTGTTGCATCAGGAAATTCAGAGCGCGTTCATGCGGTTGAGGCGGTGCGTCTCGGAGCCTATGACTATTGTTCCAAACCGGTTGATATTGATGCTCTGAAACTCATCATTGAGCGCGCCTTTCATCTTTATGATCTGGAGGTCGACTATGATCGCCTCGCACAGGAAAAAACGGCAGAGCCCTTTGAGGGGGTCATCGCGTCGAGTTCAACCATGCTGAAGATTTGTAAAGGCATTGAGAAGGTCGCCAGCGCCGATGTCAGCGTAATTTTTACCGGTGAAAGCGGAACTGGCAAGGAAGTGATGGCTAAAGCCCTGCACCGATTGAGTAGCCGCGCGACAGGTCCTTTTGTTGCTATCAATTGTGCAGCGATACCGGAAAATTTACTGGAGAGCGAACTCTTTGGCCACGAAAAAGGGGCCTTCACCGGCGCGGTCCAGAGGCAGCTTGGCAAGGTTGAGGGCGCCGATGGCGGGACATTGTTTCTTGATGAGATTGGCGACATGCCACTTGCCTTGCAATCCAAGGTCCTGCGGTTTTTGCAGGAACGTCAATTTGAACGGGTTGGCGGGCGAACCTCAATCAAGGTTGATGTCAGACTGGTTTCGGCGACCAATATGAACCTGGAGGACGCCATTGCCGACGGCCGGTTTCGGGAAGACCTTTTTTATCGCCTCAATGAAATCTCTTTCCATATTCCGCCGCTGCGCGAGCGCACGGGCGATACGGGGCTGCTGGCCAAATTCTATCTGGCCAAATTTGCGGCTCTCTATGGGAAGAAAAACCGAGGGTTTACCGAAGAAGCCCGGGGGGCAATTGACGCTTACGCATGGCCCGGCAATGTTCGGGAGCTTGAAAATAAACTGAAGCGTGCCGTGGTCATGTCCGAGGATGCACCGATCGAACCTGATGACCTCGATCTGCAAATGGGGGAAGGTGATTTTGTCTTTCCTACTTTGAAGCAGGTCCGCGAGAGGGCGGAGCGGGAACTTATCGAGCGGGCGCTGACCACAAGTGATACTAATGTAACCCAGGCGGCAAAGTTGCTCGGCGTATCAAGACCAACACTCTACGAATTGATGAAATCTCTGGGGATGAAGGCCTGAGGTTCCCAAGCTGGACCCGCAGAGCCTTTTTTGAGGAAAGGAAGAGCGAAATGAGTAGTAAAATTCTGATGAGACGTCTGTCCATGAGCTGTGCTGCGATCGTTGTCGCGCTTGGCATGACGGGCGTGCCTGCGGGGCAGGCTGAAGCTGCGGTGAGTGAAAAGTCTGTTCGCTTTTATGACAAGGCTCAGGATCATGTGAAAAAGGGCGATCTCAATGCGGCTGTGATTCAGCTCAAGAATGCCATTCGCTCGGACGCCAATAATGTCGATGCGAGGGTTCAACTGGCATCGATCTATCTTGCTCAGGGCCATCCGGAAGGGGCCGAAAAAGAATTCAAGGCGGCGCGGGCTCGTGGCTATGACTCGGGGAAGATTGTTTCAAGTCTTGCCGAGGCCTACATCGTGCAAGGAAAGTTTCAGGACCTGCTGGATGATTTTCAGGATGAGCAGCTTGACGGTGAGCCGCAGGCCATGCTTTCGATTTATCGCGCTCAAGCCTATATTTCCCTGAAGCAATATGATGAAGCTGAAAAGGCGCTTGAGGGCGCGCGGGCAATCGACCCTGATATGCCCGAGATTTATATGGTGAGCAGCTGGCTCAGGCGCACAGCAGGCGATCTGGCCGGCGCCGAGGCTCTGGTTGATGTTGTTCTCAAAGCGACCCCTGACAGTCTTGATGCTCTGATGCAAAAGGCCGACCTGCGACGCATTGCAACGGATAACGAGGGTGCGGTCGAGTTTGCGACAAAGGCACTTGAGCAAAACCAGTTTCGAAGGGCGCCGCGGGTAACCCGCGGCATGGCTTATGCAGCTCTGGGGCAATTCGACAATGTCCTGAGCGATGCAGAGGTTCTTCTGGAGCGCGATGAACATGACCCGATCGGGGCTTTCCTGAAGGCCTGGGGCTATGCGCAGAAGGGCGAAGTTGAAACTGCACTGGCGGCGCTGGCGCTGGGCCAGGGCCTGGAAAACTTTCAGCCCGCTCAATATCTTGGCGCGGCGCTTCATTTGAGATCCGGGGCGCTGCAACAGGCCCGTGTAGAAAGTGACAGAGACCTGTCAGTGAGCCCGAGCAACAAACAGGCGCTTATTACATCAAGCGCCATCTACTATCAGGCCGGTGACTACCAGGCCTCGGCAGACGTGCTGGAGCCGCTCTATCAGGCCGACCCTCAGGACGTGCGGGTTGTGACCCTGCTGGCCTATGCCTATGAGAAAACAGGCGATCAGGGCAAGGCTGCAGCGCTGTTTGATGAAGCGATTAATCTGGGAAGCGGGGACGAAGACCTTCAGCTTCGTGCCGCTCAGGCCAAAATCGGCTCCGGTGATCTTGAAAGCGGAATGGCTGATTTGATTTCCCTGACGGGTTCCGAGAGCGGAGGCGACCGCGCGGCAACGTTGCTTTTCCTGACCCAGTTGCGGGCAAAGGATTTTGATGGGGCCGCCAGTGCTCTTGACCGTCTTGAGACGCTCAAGGGCAGGTCCGCAGAGACTGAAAATTTCCGGGCGTCTCTGGCGCTCGCAAGGGGCGATGTTGCTACGGCTGAAGCGCATCTCAAGAGCTCGCTTGCTTTGCAAAACGATTATCAGGCCGCGCGTCTCAATCTGGCGCGACTATATCGTACCCGGAAAGATCCCGGTGGTGCGGCGGCAGAGTATGAAAAGCTGCTGCAGCAGCAACCGGGATACCTGGCGGCTGTTACCGGACTTGTCGAGATGGCGCTCGAGCGGCAGGACGAAAAGGAAATTGTTCGTCTTGTGAATCTGGCGGTCAAGGAAAACCCGGAGAATGAGAAGGCTCACCTGCTGAAGGTTCAGCAACTTATCTCTCTTGGGCGCAAGGACAAGGCGCTCACGGCGGCCCGTAATTTCGTTGCCGCGCTGCCGGAAAGTCCGGCGGCCTATGATGCGCTTGCTCGCGGGCAAATGGTTTCGGGCGACGTGACCTCAGCCATCGTGACCTATCGGCAGCTCGTTGCCCGCGTGCCGGACAATGCTGTGGCGCACTTCCGGCTGGCGCAGGTGCTGATCGCCAATGGAGATCATACCGATGCGATGTTTGCTCTTGAGAAGACCCTTGCGCTGGATCCGTCCAGTAACGAGGCGAGGCAGCAACGCATTGATATGGAGCAGAAAGTCCACGGAGACGAGCGTGCTCGGGTTATGGCGCGTAAACTCTTTGCAGAGGCGCCGGATACATCAGACCGTTCGCTTGGTCTTGGCAAGGCTCTTATCAAGCTGGGCCGGGCTGACGAAGGTCTTGAACTTATCGTCACGACCTTTGAAGACGTGGGAGGCGGCAAAGAGCTTGTCGCCCTTTATCAAGCCTATGACCTGGCCAACCGACCGCTGAAAGCCATCGAAGCGATGGTGGCATGGGTTGAGGAGCATCCCGAAGCCGGGGATATTCAGCTGGTCGTGTTTTCGCGGTTTATTGGTCTTGGCTATTGGGGCGAGGCGATCCGGCATGGCGAAATGCTGCATAAGGCCAATCCGAAAAATGTTGTCATTCTGAACAACCTTGCCTGGGTCTACGAGAAAGTCGGCCGGATTGAAGAGGCAACGGCGTTTGCAAAACAGGCGACTGATTCTGCGCCCGGGGTGGCTGAAATTGCCGACACCTATGGGTGGATCCTGTTTGAGCACGGTGATGCCGGTGAAGCCGAGGTCGTTCTTGCCGAGGCCGCCGGAGTGGCACCGGAGAATCGGATAGTTCAATTCCACCATGCCGCCGCGCTGGCAAAGATCGGCCGAAAGGCGGCCGCAGTGGCCAAGCTGAAGGCCCTGCTTGCCGACGGCAGCGAATTTGATGATCGCGCGGCCGCGACAGCGCTCCTCGGCGAACTGGAATAGTCAGGATGCGCGTGCTTCATGTATTCCCGACTTTTGAGGTCGGGGGGCAACAGATGCGCGCCGCCGCGCTGGCCAATGGTATGGCCAGGGTGGGGGGCATGGCTAGTGAAGGCATTCACAACCTGGTCCTCTCACTGAACGGGGACATGGGGTGTGCGGAGAGGTTTTCCGATGAGGTTTCGTGGGAACCTGTTGCCGCGCCAGCTTCAGGGTCAGTGGGCCTGGTCGGGTGCATTCTTGCCGCCCGAAAGACCATAGCCGCGCTCAAGCCTGATTTGCTGCTCACCTATAATTGGGGCGCGATTGAATGGGCGGCGGCGAATTATTGGCCGTTGTGCCGTCATATTCATATTGAAGACGGCTTCGGGCGGGAAGAGGCAGAAGGGCAGATCCGGCGCCGGGTGCTATTTCGGCGGTTGGTTCTTTCGCGCCGGTCCCGTGTCGCCTTTCCCTCGCATACGCTTTATGACATTGCGCGTGATATCTGGCGACTGCCGGAGGCACGTCTGTGCTATATCCCAAACGGGATTGACCTTGCACCGTTCGGGTCCGTGTCGCGCGAAGAAGCGCGCATGAGTTTTGCCCTGCCGCACGGCAAACCCGTCATCGGGACCCTTGCGACCCTCAGGCCGGAAAAAAATCTGGGACGTCTGCTGGAGGCCTTTCACGGCGTTTGCCAGGACGTCGATTGCCATCTTGTTATTGCCGGCGATGGCAGCGAGCGCGCCGGCCTTGAGGCCCATGCCAGACGCCTGGGGCTGGGCGATGCGGTCAGCTTTCCCGGTTTTATCAAAGCGCCGCACACGATTTTGCCGGCGTTTGATATTTTTGCCCTGAGTTCTGACACGGAGCAGATGCCGCTCAGTATTATGGAAGCCATGGCCGCCGGTCTGCCCGTCGCCAGCCTTGATGTGGGCGATGTACGCCACATGGTGGCACAGGAGAACAGGGATTACATATCAGGCCGGGAACTTCCTGCCCTGACGGGGTCTCTTTTGGCGCTTCTTGGCGGCTCTGTGGACCGCGCCGCTATTGGTGGTGCGAACAAAAGATTGGCAGAATATGAATTTGATGACGAAAAAATGCTTTCATCCTGGAAGGATTTGTTTATAGACTGACACATTCCAGTCCGCTGGATGTCGGTCGCAGGTTCGTTTTTCATTTTTTTGGTGGGATAGATTTTACATCTTTCACCCAACTGTCTGACAGCATGGCCTTTTTTCGGCCTGGTCAAACCTGGCGAAAAACTTACTCAAAATTTGCGAATTGGACTCACAGAAATTTAAATCGCGGCAGGTAGTCTTTTGCCATAACAAGGCGAAAGTCTGTTGATAGTTTACATAATTCGCTACCCCCTTTCACGGTCTGTTGTGGGTCGGGGCCCGAATTCAGGAGTTTGTACACATGGCACCAGGACGACAAAATTTCAGGAATTTCGAAAACGAATTTTCCACGGAGTCTCGATCAGACGAGATGATTTCAAAGCGTTCGTTCGCCGGCACCGTCGATGTAGAGACTGTGCAAGGATCTGTCGACGAGACTGGCGGGCATGAGAACGGCGCGTCAGGACATGTCACAGTGCCATGGGGTCTTGGCGGGAGCTTTGGCGGCCTCAATGGGTTCCTCAACTTTGGTTCTTATGGCGGCTCATTCCGGAATTTCGCCAATTTTGAATTCGGGGATTTTGTCTTCGACCTGCCCTTCACCTTAACGCCCTCCGTCTTGACACCGGATGCGCAGACGCCTGCACGGGCGGGTCTTGGCAGCATCAACTATGAATATACCGGCGACATTGGCGTGCTTCAAACAGACCTGTTGACGCGGGACCTCTCGGCGGAAGGCGGTTTGCAAGCGGCTCTTGATCACACGGATGTCTACCATTTGACCAATGACGGCGCGGCGTCTCCCAGCGGGACCGGGCTGAGCGACACGGTTGTCGGCGGCACCGGCAATGACACTATTTTTGGTATGTCCGGAAATGATGTCGTCCTTGGCGGCGCTGGCCAGGATACGCTTTACGGCAACAACGGCGATGACATGATTTACGGCGACGGTGGCAATGATACGCTGTCCGGTGACGCCGGTGCTGACACGCTTGTTGGCGGGACAGGAACCAACGCTCTTGACGGCGGCACCGGCGTTGACACGGCGGTCTATGAAGGCTCCTACCTGGATTATGTGATCAGTTTTTCCGGCTCCGAGGTCACTGTGAAGTCGCCCGACGGGACCACTGTCAATGACAGCCTCACCGGGATCGAAAGGATCCGCTTTGGATCTGATCTTTACAGCGTCGAGGCGCTGCAGAGCGCGAGCGCTGCCGGCACTGTTCCGGACCCTCTGGATATAGCCGATACGCCGACCATGAGCCTTCCTGGCACCATCACGGCGGCTTTTCCCAACGGCACCGACACTTTGCGGGTCCCTCTCGACATTTCCGCGGCTTTGACCGACACTGACGGGTCGGAGACCCTGCATGTGCGCGTCAGCGGTCTGCCGACAGGTGCAACCTTGAGCGCCGGCGCCGCCCAGAGCGACGGCAGCTGGCTCTTGAGCGCAGGAGACATTGCCGGCGTGACCATTGATCTGCCACCGAGTGTTGCGAGCGACTTCCAGCTGGCGATTGTTGCCGAAGCGCAAGAGAGCGCCGATGGCTCGATTGCCGTGGTTGACGGTGTTGTGACGGTTGATGTCGTGGCCTGGGCCGGGACTGCGCCGAGTTCGGTGGGAACGTCCGTCACACCGACGACGGACCTTTCCGGTCAGGTGACGATTGGGACGTTTTTGCAGGCGAATGACCCCGGAGAGATTGTCGGTTTGCGGCTGGAAAATAATTCAACAGCGAATGCGGCCGCCGACCTTTCGACTTTCGGTCATGTTTTCGTGCAAGGCGATGTGCCAGCGGGTACCTCAATCAGCGCGGTCATTAATGGCTCGTCCTACGATGTTCAGATGAATGTCAAGGCGACCTACGATGATGGATCTGTGAAACATGCGATCCTGACGATGGCCACGCCAGCCCTGGCTGCCGGCGCGAGCGCCGATGTCATGCTGGTTTCCGGCGCCGGTGCCGCCGGCGCGGCGCTTTCGGCCAATGACATTCTCAGCTCGGGGTATGATTTTGTCGCGGAAGTGACAATGCACAACGATGATGGCAGCACAACAACGCATGTTGTTAACGCGGCCGATGCGCTGGCGGCGGCGATTGCAGATGGCTCAATCGAGCCCTGGATTGAGGGCAGTCTCGCGTCGGAGTATTCCGTAGAGGTCATGTTGAATGATCACCTCAAGATGAAGTTCGATATTCGTATCTTTGCTGATGGAGATATTCGGACGGACTTCCAGATGGCGACAGAGTCGACCTATGTGGCGGGTATCCAGACCTATAATTATGATATCGATCTCAAGGTCGATGGGCTCTCGGTCTTTTCAGAGGCGGCCATCGCCCATCATCGCAACGCCAACTGGCACACGCAGCTTTGGTCAGGCGATGAGCCGGCTATCTTTACGGCCTTTGATACAGACTATATGGCGGAAACCGGCGCGATCCCGCATTATGATACCAGCCTGGGTGTCAAGGGATCAGTAATTGAAAAAAGCCTCGCAACAGCGACGGCGGATGCCGGGCCAATGGCGACAGCCGGCATTGAAACCTCGATGCCAACGACGGGTGGACGGGAGGATATTGGGTTGTTGCCGACTTGGACGGCGCAGTATCTGGTCAGTCAGAACCAGGATGCCTTTGACTCCATGGTAGCCAAGGCTGATGCCGGCGGCAGTATTCCGTGGCATTTTGTTGATGAGGCGACCGGGACCTATGTCAGTGTATTTGATCATCCGGAATTGTGGATTGATTCGCGTCAGACCTCGGGCACGGATGCACTGGCTGATCCCATTGGAGATCTCCAGACTGAAACCGGATGGATTCCGGACCGCGCCCATCAACCCTCACTCAGTTACATACCATATCTCGTTACGGGTGATCGGTATCATCTGGAGAACCAGTTGGCTCAGGCAGCTTTCACAATTGCCAGTGTGTCCAATGGCCTTCGCGATCAGGGTACAGGTGTTCTGGTGCTTGACAGTGACGCCTATCAGCAATTACGTGGGAGTGCGTGGACGCTTCGTACGCTGACGGAAACTACCTTTGTCATTCCTGATGGTCATTTGCTGGAGAGTTATCTGGAAGATGTGACGACATTTAGTCTGAACTATATGCTCACCAAGTACCTGACCAATGACTTCTTTGGGAGCTCGGGCGCTATCGAGGGCTTCTTTGACGACAACCACTTCAACAACATTGGCGATCAGAGGACCGGCCTCTACATGCAAGACTTCTTTGTAAGCTCTTTGGTTCTCGCAAATGAGAGAGGTTACGGCGACGCGGCTGATCTGGCCGCATGGGCCCAGAACTTCATGGCCGGACGCTTCCTGAATACTGACAATGGCTACAGCGCCGACTATGGCGGGGGTTACTACCTCTATCCCTATAATCAGGATACAAATGATCTGGCCACGACTTGGGAACAATTGTTCATCAATACCTACGGCATAGATGCCCCTGCGCTGGGCGAGATCGCCGGCAATCCCAAATCAACAGGCGGGATCATCGCTTACTCCAAAATGGCATTGACCAGCCTGATCAACACCACCGGCGATGCGGATCCGATCGAAGCCTACGGCTTTGTCATGGCAGAATCTTTTGACACAAATGCTTTTAATCCGGACAATAACAAGAGTTACTATGCCAACCCGACGTTCTTCGGCATGGCAAAGATGTCCGATGGCAGTTATCTTTCGATAGGCCAGATGAAATTTGGCGGGTCCGTTGATGGTAACAGCGGCAATGAACTGCTCTACGGGTCTGACTTGAATGACATCATCAGTGGCAACGGCGGCATTGACTGGATTTTCGGTGCCGAAGGTAACGATACCCTGACTGGCGGTTCCGGAGACGATTTTCTGTTTGGTGGCGCGGGCTCTGATATCCTTACAGGCGGCGCCGGAGACGATTATCTCAAGGGCAATGCCGGGGCCGATACATTTGTGTTCCAGTCAGGGGACACGGGTACTGACACGATCGGTGACTTTGATGCAGGCCAGGATACCTTGATGCTGTCAGCCGGTCTGATGTCCGGTTCTGTCGCAGACTTGATTGCTGGCGCCTACGCGCAGGACGGCGGGGTTGTCCTTGACTTCGGTGCCTTGCAGATATTCCTCGACGGTGTCTCGCTGGCGAGCCTGTCAACGCTGGATATTGTGGTCGGCGGGTAAGGCGGCTTGATCGCGGAGCAGGATCAGGGTGTCAATCGGGATTGTGTCTTATTGCCATCGAACCGGATTGACCGGCATCCCAGGCAGTCTCGCTCGAGGCCGCCTCCACATGTCCCTGTTTGGTCTCTGATTGACGCAAACCATTGCCGGTCATTCGCTTCTGGTTCGAAGGATGTATTGTTGCAGCGCGATGGTCATCGCAACAAAGTAATAGAGGAATGGCTGGAAGGCGATCCCGATAAAGGCGCCGCCTGTTGCAAAGACACAAACTGCCATTAGCATTGCTGTAGCCAAAGACTTTTGCCATGGCTGTTGTCTGTCGCCCGCTCTCATCGACATCAGGCGTAGAAGGGTGAGTCCCAGGATGGTGAGATAAATGAAGAGGCCGACAAAGCCGTGTTCGCCGAGAACCTCAAAATAGATACTGTGAAACGCCTTGCCGGATTGCTCTCGTATGCGAACCTTTCCCCTGGATGGCCGGTTGTCAGCCCCCGATTGCTGTGTTTCGATGGTGATGTTGTTGATACGATAGACTTCAAATCCCCCGCCAAGGGGGTTTTCTTTTGCATAGTTATAAGTCCAGCCCCATGCCGCCAGGCGGCCCACGGCTGAACTGTCACCCTCATAATCGACTGTTGTCAGCATCCGGTCTTTCCATTGCTGGGGAGCCAGATTGAGTAGCATCAATGAGGCTACCGTGATGCCCAGGAAATAACGGACCCGGTGCTTGAGAAAAACAAGGGTCACCAGGCCAAGGGCTGCCAGGGCGATGATACCAGTCCTCGCAGACGTCCCAACCACGGCAAAAATTACCATGACCGACAAGCCGGCGAATAACACGTCGGTTGCGCGCCCTGGCTTGAAAATGAGGGAATGCTTTCTGAAGTGAAGCATGACAGGAATGAGCATTACTGATACCAAGGCTAGGGTGCTGCTCTCCGCAAGACCCATGTTTCCCTGTATCAAGCCACCCAGACTTTGATAGCCTCCTCCTCCGAGAGCCGTCTTGGCACCTGCCGTAAGAAAAAAGCTGGACGTTGAAAAAACGACGATCAGGAAAAACGCCTCGATTTGAATCCGAGTTCGGAACAAAAATGGCATGAAGGCTGCAAAGGTAATGCTCTTGAAGGCCCAGTTCCATTTGATCCAGGCGTTTTCAGGGACTTCCGCCCAGGTGGTTGTCAGGGTTACCCACAGAGCCCATACAATAAGCAAAACATGCAGGAATGTCATTTTCGGCGGATGTTTTCGATCAAGAAGCAGATAGAGGCTAATGGTCGTGACGGCCATGATCTGAGAAATGGGTTGGCCATTGATAATTGAGTAGGCCAATCTTTGAGGTGTGACCATATCGATCCAAAGGTATCCCAGGCCCGCTGCGAAAGGCGCGACAAAGCCGTAGAAAAGGAATATTGAAAAGACCCCCAAAAGGAAAATTGACCTCATTTCGGCGACCTCTCAGGGCTGCGATCCTTTGGTGGTTGCGAATCCTTGTTGTCGTCCGCTTCTTTGAACCAGGGGGCACGCTGATCAAGCTTTACAGCGTGGAACACGGTGTACAAAATGAGTGCGTGGGAAATCAAAATTGCAATCGTGTCAACCATTAATAAGATCCATTCAAAGAATGAGGGGTCCTGCTCCGACCACGGCGGCAGTGTGAGAAATAAGGCGAAACAAAAGTGGATGTTTCCTCTTGCTGCTGGAAGGTTTCACATTTCGCGAGATTCATGTTTTCGGTTTCCACATATCAAGTGATCTGCCCAACAGAATTTCCAGTTCTTTATTGGGCTCATCGAAATGATGATACAGCCGATGTGTTGCCGCCGGAGATGGTGCAACCGGTCGCGATTTTGGAAAAATACGATCAATGCCACTTATTACAAGCTCAGCACTCGGGACATAATAGTTTAGTATTTGGCCAAACTTTGAGTGCATCCCGCTGTTCTCTCTCTTTGCGATCCTCGGGTTTTCAAAATCTCTTTCAAGATTAAGAAAAGCTGAAATCTTTGAAAGGGTTTCAATGGGCGTCTTAACGATGTCCTGTTCGAACACGAGAACAAGAACGTCTTTGAAATATTTTTGATACTCGCGGATTTGGTGCGCGTAGTATCCACGGCTTAGCATGCCAAATTGTCTTCTGATCCGATCATCTTTTCCTAGAAAAACCTCGTCGGCGCTGATGAATGGCGACAGACGGCGTGCAACAATTTGATGGTTCAGGGCCGATATCGCACGGGCGACCGGGTCGCGAAGAACAATAATAATTTTTGCATTCGGGACGCATTGGTGAATGCGTAAGGGAATATCATTTCGAGCCCCATTGTCTCGATTGATCCATAAATAGTCAGGTGTTTTCTCACCCCTCATCAACTGACTGGCACCGCCTCCAAATTGACTTGCATACCACTCTTCCCCTAACTTGAAGTTGTCTTCAACATCAAAATAGTGAATCTCACCTTTGCGCATGAAAATATCGGGATGGTCCCGTAGTCTGGCCGCCAGCCACGTCGTCCCGGCCTTTTGTGCGCCGACGACCAAAAAATTTGGGAGAACGGTCATAAACGAATGAAACTCCGTAAGACAAGAAGATTAAATGCACGTGAGTCGATTGTCCCGAAACGCCACGCGATTTTGGATGAATGCTATCAATCCAGCAATAATCGCGCCAGTCTTCATATTGCCCAGCAGTAAGGCGTCGATCGTTCAATACCCCTTCTCGCCGGAGGTGGATTGGTGTTGGGAGCCCGCTGATCTACTCCAGGAAACAAAATTGAAGTGGGTTTGGGCTTATGCTACCAGGGTGGCGTCTACTGCTCTTCAGTCCCGCCTCAGCAACACCGGAGCCATTATGATGTTAATCGAAAGCTTTCAGCGGACCCCCGCCCGAACAATCGCCGGAGTCGGGAGTGCTTCCGGTGAATGATATTGATGAAAATGAGATAAGAAGCGCCATAACAAGACTGGGCTTTGTAGCCCAGGGAGACATCACCTGGGTCTCGAGCACCAAGAGGCTCTATTCGGAAATTCGCATTCTGGAAATTGAAGACGCTGACGGCGCAAGAAAATTCTTGCTGAAGACAGGTGGTGACGGCGCGAATAAGAATCTGGCTCTCAATGACATTGCAAGGGTCGCCTGTGCTGACAGTCAAAGATTTTTTCAACCCCGAATGACTTCGATCGAGCCATCAGGCTCAATTCTTGTCGAGTACTTTAGTGGAGTATCCCTGTCGGAGAGGCTGAGATATCGGGTTCCACACAATCCGCTCGAATGGCGACGCAAAATGTTGTTGAGCGCTGCGCTGGCAGGGGAATGGCTGCAACGGTTTCATCGTATCTCCAATGAACAGCGGGATGTTGCGCCGCAACTTACCACATATGTTACCAACCGAACGGAACGCCTAGTCTTGCTTTCAAAAGAACTGCAAGCGGACTTGTTGAGAATCGTCAGAACTGAATTTTTGACAAAGTGTTCGGTGTCACACGGCGACTTCACCCCTCAAAACATTCTGGTTGACGACACCTCGCTGTGTGTTATCGACTTTGGTGTGCGTGAATGGGACGTCATGATTCCCGAATGGGACTTGGCCAGCCTGATGATCGGAATGAGAAGAGCGTCAATGTTTTCGCCATTTGAAGCCGTCAGATGGTTGCCCTTTTTAATGAATGCATGCGGGAATTCATTTCTTAAATCCTATGGCGGCGAGTTGCGCGACCGAGAATACCAGGTCGCGCTGGCGCTGCGTCACTTCACGTATTTACCGGCAGAATCCGGAAGTCCGAATATAGACGAGTGGGATCCGAGGTCTCAATGGCACTATCGCGAGTTCTGCCGGATCCTCGAGAAACTGAGCGAAGTCTCTTGAGTGAAGAGGCCCTATTTTTCACCGCCTACGGGCTTTGACCCCAGAGCGGAGTAGTGCGGTAGAATCAAGCGCAGAATGCCAATTTTCGCCAAAAATCTGAGAGTTTCAGTCTTCAACCTCGAATTTTTGGCGAGAGGCTTATCGGGAATTTGGATTGCCAATCCGGTCTGCAAGTCAAATACAGCGTGAGGGGATTGGTAGCTGGGGTAGGGGCTGTGCATTTCGATGTTCTCAAAGCCTGCCTGATGTAAGAGCTTCTGATAACCACCCAAACTGTAGTTGATAATGCGATAGGGGCCACGCCCTCTCATCCTTAAAATGAGATCGGCAACACGGACGGGGAGCGCTGGTGCAAATCTCAAACCGGTATGATCCTTTCCGCCGAGCAAGTATGGCCACCCAAACCTATTTTTTGTGTTGAGCAACAACTTGCCACCCGGACGCAAGATTCGCAGAAACGATTGCAAACATTTTGTGTGCGCTTCGTGAATGGAAAGATGCGGCAGCGAAAGGGGGAGGTATTCAAAAACTCCAGTCAGGACAATAGCATCGAAACAATTATCCGGGAAAGGAAGATTGAGAGCGTCGATGTGACAAACCGGCGTAATATTTCTCCGATCTTCTTGTTGGCGCATAACATTCAGCATAGATACTCGTTCTTCTGAACCGTCAAGTGAGACGACTTGCGCGAAGTTTTCCGCAAGAGCAAGGGAGACCCCGCCATACCCACAGCCAAAGTCGAGCACTCGATCCCCGCACTCCTGAATGATGGATATTGCGTTCTTTCTTAACGGGCTGGTAATCAGCTTTTTGAGCCGAACCTTATCTTCACCTTCGAGGCTATCCAGCGCACTTCTCCAACCGTTCGTTCGTGCTTCATTCAGTAGAACATGCATTTCCTCCCTCGAAAGTTCGCCGTGATTGCTGTCCTGTACTGTGAATTTGAATAGGCCATCGTCGTTTGGGTAGGTTTTTGAACAGGAGCTACAGCTGAGATGTTGATCAGTTGCTCTCAGCGAGGATCTGCATGAGGGGCAGGCAAAATCGAGAAACTGACCTGTGGTTTCGTCGCTGTGGCGGTCGTTCAATTCATTTTCCATATTTATCTCCATCCTTGGTCGGATCAGTGTTTGTGGCAAATTGTAGGTTCTATTTTCGAGGATCTTTCAAGCTGGAAAGCTTTCCGAACATCGAATCAATGGTTGCCTCCAGCCCATCCGGGCGTCCGGTTCCGACCCACAAGGCGTAGATGGTCCCGGAATAAGCAATTGCCCCGATGCTGACTTTTGTGAGCAGCCTGAGGGCCGAAGGCTCCAGCAGGAACCCGTCAACTGGCCACACAGCAAGAGCCATGGCCGCGAATGCCAGTGCCGGTCGCCACAGGCACAGGAGAATGCGGTGCCACGCTATACCGGTGGCATGACAAAAGATCGGTATCGTTGGCAGGAACAATCCGGTCAAAACGAGGAACCGGCCAATGCTAACATTCTCCAGATCTCCGGTTGAAGCCGCAAAATAAAGTGCCGGAACAAGGGCAAGAACTCTCACCCAGGACAGGGCCGAAGCTGTCTTGACCTTGCCGAGGACCGAGAGCAGCTGCGACATGTTTGACGACAGGGCGAAGACAATTGCTGAAAGCGCGATCCAGAACATGGGCGCTATGGATGCTTGCCATTGATCACCGAGGACAACGAGCACCATATCCTCAACGACCAAAGAGATACCGCCGCCCGTTGCAAAACAGATGATGGCTATTGATGAAAAAGATTTCAAAAACGGGTCCGAGAGTTCCTTCGTGGCATGCATCATCTTTGAATAGGCTGAAAACAAAACGCGTGAAATCGGGACTACCAGTTCCTGGGTGGGAGAGCTGGCCAGATCCTTTGCGACATTGTAGTAGCCGACGCTTGTCGTATTGATGACGCCGCCAATGACAATCTCGTCGATTTTGCTATTAAGGAAATGGCCGATGTGGACGACAAGCATCCAGAGCGAATACGACCAGACGTCGGCAACTCTGGACAGGGAAAATCGCGGTCGAAACGGGTGCATCACGTAACTGATCGCAACAACAATGATTTTCGCGGAAACCATCGCCAGGACCAGCGCCCAGTAATTTCGCAGAATGAACGCAAGGATCACAACGACGAAAAACCGGATGAACTTGGTCCAGACGAGGTATTGAAAGTCCTTGTTAAACTCCATATTTTTGCGGAACCAGATGATGCCGGGGTTTTCAAAGCCCTGGATGACGCTGCGGAGCGCCAAGACCTGCACAACGAGGGTCACACGGGGATCATCGAAATAAGCGGCACCAAAGGGGGCGACGAAATATAAGGTCGCGCCGACGACCACACCGGTCATGATCTGGAGTGTGAAGACGGTGTTGAAATGATCATCAGTGGGATCGGGGTGTCTGATCAGACTCAGCGCCAGGCCTGTCTGGGAAAAAACATCGACCAGACCGACAACAATCATTGAGATCGCAACGATGCCAAAATCTGCCGGCGTCAGAAGACGGGCAAGGATGATCGTGCTGACAAGGCCAATGCCGCGCATGCACCAGCGCGCGGCGACCATCCAGGCGGTCCCTGCAACAACTTTCTTACCGACTGATTTACTGGATTTCACTTTTCTATTCTTCTTGACCATATTGCGGGGCGGAAAAGGTTTTGCGTGCCATGCGAGGGATCTCCAGATAGAGGTACATTTCCATTTTTGAACTACCGACCATGTTTGTTGCCTGATCGAAGTTGTGTCTTCGGGCGCGATATAATTTGCAGCACCTCCAGCAGTATTGGACCGTCTGACACTACGGAATGGTAACCGGCGCAATGGCCTAATTCTGTATACAGTTTGAGTTGCCTGGAAACCTTGCTAGCGAGCTCTTCAGGTCTTCTCGAAGCCAGTTCGTCAGCGGGCGCTGAAAGAAGGATCTTGTATTCAAAGGCGATGTAGCATGCGCTTAAGCCTTTCAGACAGGCGCCGAAAAACCCTTTTGGCAGATGTGCCTTGCGGGCGAGTTCGATGATATTGTCAAAAATCGAGCGATCAAGGATGATGATTTCGCCCCGGTTTTTCAATCTTGCAAGACGAAACGGCATCACAAGAAGATTCTTGTACCAAGTATAGCAATGGATACGCCTCACCGGCAGGTCGGCTGCGGTGAAGGCATCAACCAGCTGATTGGCAAGTGTCGTTTTGCCGGCGCCATCGGGGCCTGCGATCGAGATGATTGCGCCTGTGCCGCCAAATTTTTCCTGGAGCCGCCTCATCAGGTTGGCATCTGGCCGACTATCGTCGGGGCTGTTTTCAGGACTTGCCATGGCCAGCGTCGGGGCTTTCAAACAGTATGACCATATTCCCGCTGTGCAGGGGTTGAGGCAGCTGCGTCGCGAGAATTTTCAGACCTGTTTTGGCTTCAATATTGTCAAGGAATGTCCTGGTGATTGCGTAGCGCGGGGCGTAACGACCGGTTTTCTGACGCAAGGTGCGCATGATCCCGTAATACCCTGAAGCGTACATGAAGTTGACTATAACAAAGCGGGATGAAACGCGACCAAGTTCCTTTAGCGCTTTGAGACTTTCCTCGTTGTCCAGATGCTGGAAAAGGCGAATGCATGAAACACAATCAAAAGTATCGTCCTGAAATGGCAGTTTGTAAATGTCAGCGCCAGCGAACCTGGCCTGTCGGCCCAGGGCAACAAGCTTTTTTCGGGAGGCTTTCAGCATGGGCAAAGAGATATCTGCGCAGACGAGGTCATAGCCGCGCTCAGCGGGGATTTGCGAAATTCGGCCCGTGCCACAGGGCAGATCGATAGCCGTTTTGATTGGCCCGGATTGTTCTGCCTTGTCAAGGAGGGCATGAATGGTTCTGGTTTCAGCGTTGTGAAAACGCTGACCGGTTCGCGATTGAAACCGGCGCGCGTCGTAGAGTTCGCCGACCTCTTCATATTGCCATGACTTGTTGTGATCAAAGTCTGCGTTTGACTTTCTTAAAGGCGACGGTGTCATACTAACTGCTCCAATTGCTCAGATCTCGCCCGGAAAATTTGGCAAGGCGTTCGTTATAGGGATGGAAGTGCGCCTGCAACTTTTGTCGAATGTCGGCGGGGATTTTCTGTGTCTCTTTGCGGGTTTTGCGTTTCTTTCCTACTACGCGGCGAATCGCATCGCCGACCCATGACGTGTTGATCAGATCGACTATGGGCGTGAGCCTCAGTTTTCTCAAGAGGCGGCGCAGACGCGGAAACATTGCAGCGCGAACCGGGTTGCCAATCACGCTGGGCTCGAACGTTGGATCAACACCCAGAAACGTATAGACTTCATTCAGGTAACTGCGTTCGTCCTTTTTGAGATCATCATAGAACAGAAACAGAATATTCCCCCGGTCATAATACTGCAGAAGCAGCTCGATCTGATCGATGTACTGACCCCGGGATATGATCCCCGGCGCCTTCGTCAGGGCATCGTCAAAATTCTTCCAGTCTTCATGGGGCGCCCGGCTGCGATAGAAGCTGTTGGCCCTTTCGGCCGGGTTGCGCATCGCCATGATGATCTTGATGTCAGGGAACTCTTTTGCCATGAGCGGGATAGCCTCAGGCAGGCAATAGCTCGTAGCGACCTCACCCACGGCCTTGTGTTCGGGCTCTATGCCATCGTAATGGCCAAGATACCACTCCAGGTCCTTTCCATCGGGTTCATCGAAATAATGTGTCTGCTTTTCATCGGGTAAAAGAATTTCAGGATGCTCTTTCAAAGCCTCGTAGACCCACGTTGAGCCGCAGCGCTGACATCCGACCATGAGGAAGGTGATGTCTTCTGCGGTTGCCTTGCGGGCGTCGGCGTGTGCGACGTCATCGGGACGGGCTGATATGGCTTCCTTCAGTGTCATTACGGGTCTCAGGTCCTGATTCATGTTACAATACGGGGCGCTTCCGGGCCGACGGCGCGGCAAAGAATGCAATTCTCCTGAACATTCGCAAGTATGATGCCATATACGGGGTTTGTGCTGACCTTTCGACATTGTGTCTTTTAATGAGCAATCAAGCAAATACTGATAGGGTTCCGGCGCTCCCGTCCCTTGCGCCAAAGCCTGTCCCTGATTACGGAAAATTTGTACAATCGAATGACCCACAGCTGGCACATACATCCAAAGGCTTTGGCCAAGGAGATGCTTTACCGGACCGGGGGACTGGGCGCGCTGCACCGGCGGCGGAACCGTGAGACGCTCAGCGTCCTCATGTTCCACAGGGTCATAGATCCTGGCGCGCCGGCATGGCAGGGAGCGAACCCGCTGTTTACCATGTCGACCGGGTTTTTTGAGCGACTGCTGGGACTGATCAAGCGCCACTACACTCCGGTCGGGCTTGAGACGGTTGCGCGCGCACGGCGCGGCGAGACCCTGTTGCCGCCCCGGGCGCTGCTGGTGACCTTCGACGATGGCTGGGCCGACAATGTGGAGTTTGCTGCGCCGCTGCTGAGACAAGCCGGGGTGCCGGCAGTGTTTTTTGTCGCAACCGGCGCTGTGAAGAGCGGCGAGGCGTTCTGGCAGGAGCGGCTGTTCGCATCGCTCATGGTGGCCGGCGAGAGCTCGGACCAGTGGGTGACATTGGGGCGAACCCTGGGCGTTGATGAGACTATCGGCGACACTAATTTCCCCCGAAAAGTCATGCGTCTTGTATCGTGCCTTGAAAGCCGCGGCGATCGGGCGGGCCAGGACTGTACCGCGCAATTTTCGACGATGGATGATCGCCGGATGCCGCAGATGATGACGCCGGAAGATGTTACACGCCTTGCCGAAGACCCGCTGTTTGACTTCGGCACGCACGGGGTCAGCCACACGCCATTCCCGGCCCTGGACGACCCGGGTATGGAGCTGGTTCAGTCCTGGGACGACCTGTCGTTATGGTGCGCGCCGCCCGTCAAGAGCCTGTCTTTTCCACACGGGCACTATACAAGTGAAATTCTGGATCAGGCAAAATCAACCGGTTACGAATTGATCTTTGATTCTGACAAGACGTTATGCGGAACCGGGGATGGAATTAATGTGCCAGCCTGTGGTCGATTTGAAATTCGTCCGCCGGGGTCCGATCCGTTTAATTCTGACTATGGTCGACATTTGGCCGATGACTTCGATGCCGGCCGAATTGCAGCAGAGATGTTTTTGCGCCCGATCGCCGTGAAGAGCACCAGGGAAAGTACCGGATTGCGATGACGCTGTCAGACGAACCTCACTACCAATTTGAAACCAAACGTCCCGGTGAGCTAACCGAGGCCAAGATCGTCGCGTGGGCGCGGGCACTGGACGATGCAGTAGATTATGACAGCGCGTTTTTCAGTTATACTTTTGCAAAGGCCGCACAGGACGCGGGGTTCGATGTCCATGTGACCACTGCCTGCAATGACGCAGGAGAGCTGGCAGGCTTGTTCGCCTTTCAGAAAAATCCGGGGCTTGAGGGAGGTCTCGGACTGGGCCAGCGTGTCGGCGGTGAAATGAGCGACTATTCGGGTCCGCTTTTGGCAAGGCAGCCCACAGGAACCCTCTCGCCGTCCGATTTCTTTGAGGCTTCCGGTCTCAAGCGATTTGAAATTGATCACGTTCCGGCGCGCCCTCAGGGGCGCGGGGAAGATCTTGTGGATGCGCCGGGCGGGCCGGTGACCAGTATGGCGTCCGGGTTTGATGAG
This sequence comes from Alphaproteobacteria bacterium, assembly GCA_030614785.1. Lineage (GTDB taxonomy): Bacteria > Pseudomonadota > Alphaproteobacteria > M2410 > M2410 > JAUWTJ01. Next base: position 53,739 of record JAUWTJ010000017.1, read on the forward strand.
TGGTGGGCGCGGTTTTCCGAGGAAAAAAAATCCCGGGCAACCGATCTGGCGCGAAGGCGGCGCAAGATCGAGCGGGAGTGCGGAGATCTGCGTTTTGTGCTTTAAGTTGACAAAACTGACGAGCTGCTCGACAAAATTATCGATGAGAAGCGCCGGCAATATCGTGAGCGTGGTGCTACCGATATTTTCGAAAACGAACAAAACCGCAAGCTCCTGCTCCAACTCTCGCGTGAAGACCACCGACAATGTACGCTTGTTCTTTCAACGCTCTATGCTGGCGAGACTTGGGCGGCCTTTCATATCGGACTGCGCTGTGGGTCAGTGTTTCATTACTGGTTTCCAGTTTTCAACGACGATCTGAAGCGCATGTCGCCGGGCCGTCTTCTTATTCTGGAAATGCTTCGCGCGATGCCAGGCGGGGGGATGAGCCTGCTTGACTATGGCCTTGGGGAAAGCCGCACCAAACTCGAGTTTGCAAATGGCACGAGACGCTTTGTGAAAGGAAGCTGGAGCGCGGTCGGTGTCGGCGGGCTTGTCGCCAGGAGTTTTCAGAGCCTCAAATGGCGGCTGGGATAGTCGCCCTGCGATGACCTGACCGCCGGAATACTTGTTTTCAAGTCTTTTGCCGCGAGACAAGCCGTGAGAAGAACAGCCAGATTTGTTCCTCCGGGCCGGCCTTGCCTGAAAAGAAGCGCCAGCTGCACAGCAGTGTTGCGATAAAGGATAAAGCCCCCACGAGTACGTCGCGCAGAAGTTCCAGCGCCAGCCAGTCCGCGTCAAACTTTTGTACCATCCGAACGGAGATGATCATGGCGAGACTGGCAAGCAGGGGTCGCCAGCTGGCTTCCAGCAGAGACGCAAAGGATATGAGGCCGCTCCTCAGAGGATAAACCAGCGAAGCGGCAAGAAGATACGCCGACAAGGCAATGCGAACCTGTGCCAGCGCTTCAAAGTCGAAATTCGCCGCGACAAGGAGAAAGATCGGCAGGAAGAGAACAAGAGAGCCGAAGTAGATGAGAGCCAGGCGGCGCTCTTCGCCGATAACCAGAAAAATCGGCCTGAGGCCGAGGGCAATGCCACCTGCCACGGCAGACAAGGCGATCCATTCAAAGAATGGAATGGCGTCGAGCCATTGAGGTCCAAGAAAAAAGCGGACGAAGGGGGCGGCAATTAGATACATGCCAAAGCCTGTTGCGCAGGAAACGGCAATGATAAGAGACAAGCTGGCCGTCAGCGCTTCCTTGACCGATGCCGTGATGTCCGGCTGGTTTGCAAAAGCCGGCAGGATGACACGGTCGAGGGGCTCAATCATCTCGCGTGTCGGCATCGTCGCAAGATCAGAAGCTACCGAATAGGTGCCAAGCTGGTCGGCAACGCCGAACACTCCGGCAGCAAACTCGTCGCCTCTGCGCTCAAACATTCGCGAGGTGTCCAGAACGATCAACCATTTTGAAAAATCCCAAATTCCGCGTGCGCGTGAGAGGTTGAATTTCGGACGAAATGGAGACATACGAAAACTGAGAAAAACCACAAACAGTGCCGAGAGTGGTGCCGAAATGGCGAGGGCGTAGTAATTTCGGATGGTAAATGCCATTACGAGCGTAATTGCGATTTTGCCAAGTTTTCGGATTATCCAGTAACGATACTCCGTCCGGAAATCGAGGGCTCGCCTGAAGTTGACCGTGCCGATATTTTCAAAACTGATGAATATCGGCGCCAGGGCACCGATGAAAAACAGGGTCTGCAATCTGGGTTCATCGAAGATCCAGACGAACAGCGGAGCCAGGAGAATGATCAGGATGGCATTGGCAATGCCAACGCAGATTTGAAGTGACCAGGCGCTGTTGTAGTCCTCATCGTCCGGGCTCTTTGCGCGCGCTATCGCGTGGTCGACGCTGCCGTCGGTCAGTGTTGTCACCAGGCCAATGACAATGCTCGACATGGCGATAAGCCCGAAATCCTCCGGGGCCAGCAGTCTGGCAAGAATGACAACGTTGAACATACCCAGAATACGGATTGTCCAGCGCATCGCCGTCATCCAGCTCAGGCCGCGCGCCAGGTGGCGATGTATGTCACCGTCCTCTGAAATCTGTTCTCTCCCCTCTACCCCATCCTGACATCAACTATTACATTTGCTGCTGAAACGCTTTAAAAAGACTTTCACCGGATAGTACACTTTATGACACCGGACAGTATCAATCGTGGCAGTGAAGAGGACGTGCCGTGGCAATGGAAATTTGAATTCATGACCTCTCGCAGCATTTCATCCCCAGAGCCTGTGTTATGACAAGAAGTGATCCGCTCATCAGCGTCATTGTTCCAACCTACAATGCGGCAACAACAGTGGAACGCGCTCTTGCGTCAATTGTCGCACAGAACTATGAAAATCTCGAAGTGATCGTCGTCGATGATGCCAGTATTGATAGCACCTCTGATCTCGTTATGCGGTTTGAAGGGCTCGATATCAAGTTTTTCCAGTCGCAAACGAACCTTGGCGCTTCCGGGGCACGCAACCTGGCTATTGGGAGGGCGTCTGGCGAACTGCTGGCTTTTCTGGATGCTGATGATGAGTGGCTCGCGGGCAAACTCGAGGCCCAGGTGGCGGCCTTTCTCTCCCGTCCTGATTCGATCTTCGTTACCTGCGAGGCCAGTCTGCTTGGGCCGGGCGGTAAATCTCTGGGCCTGATCAATCCAAACCGGACACGACCTGACGGGCCTGATGGCTGGAAAGCACTGCTGCGACAACCTTGTGTGGCCACGCCTTGTGTTCTTGCGCGGCGTGACAAGGTTCTCCAGGCCGGGTTGTTTAACCCTGAGCTGGCCAGTGGCGAAGACCAGGATTTATGGGTTCGACTGGCAATGCTCGGTTCTGTCGCTCACATTGATGAGGTTTTTGTCAATGTCTATGATACCGGCTTCAGTCTTTCGAAGAGAGAGCGCTCCAACTCGGCCGAGGCGATTTTGCCGATTATTCAGCAGCGTATCGAGGAGAACCGTACCCGGTTGAGCGATGCGGAAATCAAGACAATTCTGGCACATCGATACCAGAGTGTCGGACGCATCTACGCTGAATCCGGTCGGTACAAGGACGGGTTTGAGTATCTTGGAAAGGCGGCCGCCCTCGGGCTTGATCCGCTTGGCAATCTTGCTTATCTGCTTAACTCGACGCGTCCGATCAAGAGGTTGAAGCATATTGTCAATCCACACCGCCTTGAAAAGGAGCATGATGTCGTCCTTGATGAGAAGGTTCGGCCAAGTCTCGTCGTTGTCGTGGATACAGAAGAAGAGTTTGACTGGTCGAGACCTTTTTCGGCATCGAATCGATCCATCGAATCAATTCTCTATCAGGATGAAACGCAAGCCCTGTTTGAAAAATACGGCGTCAAGCCGACATACGTTCTGGACTACCCGATTGTTGAAAACAAAAAATCCGTTGATGTTATCAAACGCTACTTTGAGCCTGGCAATTGCATGATCGGGGCTCATCTTCAGCCCTGGGTGAACCCGCCCTATCTTGAAGAACAGTCGAATTTCAATTCATACCCTGGTAATCTGTCCTTTCAGTCCGAGTACAGGAAACTCAAGGAACTGACGGAGAGAATTGAACAGGAATTTTCCCATCGACCAACCACATACAAGGCCGGGCGATACGGTTTCGGGCCATCAACGCCAAAGATCCTGAAGACGTTGGGGTATAAAATTGATCTTAGTATCGTTCCTCATACGGATTTTTCAGAGGTTGAAGGATTTGATTTCTCAAGTTTTGTCAATGCCCCGGTCTGGCTCGGCGATGACCTGGATTTGCTGGAAATACCCCTGACTCGAGGCTTTGCGGGGCATTTTGCCCGATTTGGCCCGCGGGTGTTTCAGGACATCAATGGGCCTCTGGGGACTCGATTGCACCTCCCGGGGCTGCTTGCGCGCACGGGTCTTCTTGAGAGGATCACGCTGACGCCGGAGGGTATATCCTTTGAGGAAATGAAACGCCTGACGATGAAAATGAGGGCGCGGGGACGCCGGATCTTCAGTCTGACCTATCATTCATCGACCTTGATGCCGGGGGGTAGTCCCTATGTGACAACAGATGAGGACAGGGCCATTTTTGTCAAAA
>JAUWTJ010000051.1 GCA_030614785.1 Alphaproteobacteria bacterium
GCGTCTGCAAGCGGGATCTGCACCGCGTTCTCCATATCGCCAAGATCAAACCCGTCGTTTTGCGTCCCGTGCAGCAACGGCACATAGCAGGCCTTGCCCGGTACCATGGAGATTGAAAAACCAACCAGGTCCGCCGACATGGCATCAAGGGAATTGGTTTCCGTATCAAAGGCAAACCAGCCCTGGCGCTTGGCCCCGTCGATCCAGACCTGGAGCTCTTCTATCGTGGTGACCATATCGTAGGCCGAAGCATCAATCGCCGCCTCCACGGCGCGGCGATCCATAACAGCTCCGGGGGCGCCGCCCTTAACGACTTTTGTCGTCGCCACCTCCTCTGCCGTTTTGGTGTCGCCGCCCGTACCAACAAATTCTTCCGAAGGGACCACCGCATCCGGATCCACGTCAAAGACCTCAGCGAGCCGATTTGTAAGTCTATCGAACTCCATGGCTTTCAGGAATCCAAGGAGAGTGGTGATTTCCGGCTCCTTTACCTCAAACTCACTCATAGGCACTTCGGTCGGCACATCCTGTCTGAGAGTCACCAAATCCCGGCTGACCCGTGCCTGATCGGCAAACTCAATAAGGTTCTCGCGCCGCTTGTTCTGCTTGATTTCATCCGCTCGCTGAAGAACGGAGTCAAGGTCACCGTATTCATTGACCAACAGGGCTGCCGTCTTGATTCCAATACCCGGCACGCCCGGAACGTTATCGGAAGAATCGCCTGCCAGTGACTGCACATCAATGACCTTGTCAGGTCCGACGCCAAACTTCTCAATCACTTCGGCAACACCGACCGCCCTATTTTTCATTGTGTCGAGCAGGGAAATCTCCGCTGTCACCAGCTGCATCAGATCCTTGTCCGACGAGACAATTGTGACCTCTGCTCCATTTGCCGCCGCCTCGACCGCATAGGTCGCGATCAGGTCATCGGCCTCGTAGCCGGCCAGCTCAACTGAGGGCACGATGAAAGCTCTGACCGCATCGCGAATTATCTGGAACTGAGGAATCAAATCCTCAGGCGGAGCATCACGATTTGCCTTGTAGGCTTCATAGATATCGTTGCGAAACGTCTTGCCTTTGGTGTCAAAGATGACCGCAAAATGACTGGGTGCAACATCCGCCTTGGTATCTTCCAACAGCTTGTAGAGCATGTTGCAAAAGCCCAACACAGCCTGCACAGGCAATCCATCGCTCTTGCGATTTAGCGGCTTCATGGCAAAATAGGCCCGGAAAATATATCCCGAACCGTCGATTAAATAGAGGTGGTCGCCCTTACCCGGAGCCTTGCCTGACGTGCTGGCCATATCAACGGGCGTCGCCATCTGATTTCAACACAAACAACCGCGAGCAATAGGGGCACTGGACCTCTGTCTCCTCCCCCATTTCCAGATAAACATTGGGATGGCCGAGCGCCCCGCCGCCGCCATTACAGGTAACGCGTGTCTTGTCAGTTTCGACAATTTCAGGGGCGCTTGCTGCAGCATCTGTTGTCATAGTCTTGTCCACTCTTCCATGAAATCCGGTCAAAGTCGCAATTGGAATTGCGCCGCCCTGGTAGTCTCTTTCAGGGCATCATGTGATTCTCTCACACGGCAGCGTTATAGCCTACCCGGAGCCGCTCAACAACGAACCTGGCAATTGACCTCAAGGCCGGGCGAATGATACGCAATACCCGCCCGTTGGCAACGACTTTCGCGGCAATAACAAGAAGAACTGGATAACACCCCATGTCGCCACATCACGACACGCCAACAGCTCCGGGCTCGGCTATCGAAGCGCGCAACCTGCGCAAGGTCTATAAGGCCGACGGCAAGACCGCCGCCAAGGAGGCCCTCAAGGATATCGATCTGGTGATCCCGCGTGGCTCGATCTTCGGGCTGCTCGGACCCAATGGCGCCGGCAAGTCCACCTTTATCAATATTCTGGCAGGCCTTGTGGTCAAGACCAGCGGCAGCGCCACCGTCTGGGGCAATGACATCGACATCGCGCCGCGTCAGGCCCGCGCCTCGATCGGCGTGGTCCCGCAGGAACTCAACATCGACCCGTTCTTCACCCCCGCCGAGGCGCTTGAGCTGCAGGCCGGACTTTACGGCGTCCCGAAATCCGAGCGCCGCACCATGGAGATCCTGAAATCTCTCAGGCTTGACGACAAGGCCAACGCCTATATGCGAACGCTGTCGGGCGGCATGCGCCGGCGGCTGCTGGTCGGCAAGGCCATGGTCCACTCACCGCCCATTCTGGTGCTCGACGAGCCGACAGCAGGCGTCGATATCGAGCTGCGCCGTCAGCTCTGGGAGCAAGTCCGCGAGCTGCATGAGCAAGGCACCACCATTGTGCTGACCACCCACTATCTGGAGGAAGCCGAGGAGCTGTGCGACCGGATCGCCATCATCGATCAGGGCGAGGTTGTCGCCTGTGACACCACATCAAATCTTCTCGCCGGGCTCGACCAGAAGGCCTTGCTGATCACGCCCACCCAGCCCCTGGCGCAGGTGCCTGCCGCGCTGGCCAGCGACCGCGTCACCCTGAAAGACGACGGGCGGCTTCACATCGCCTATCAGCCAAGCAAGGCCGCCGTCGACAAAATCCTCTCCGATGTGCGCAAGGCCGGGATTACCGTCAAGGATATCTCCACCGAGGAAGCCGACCTTGAAGATATCTTCCTCCAGCTCACCTATGGCGATAGAGCTAGAGAGAGTTGATTGTCTGTGTAAGTACTAAAGACTCCTGTCATCCTCGGCGCGCAACGCGCGGCCGGGGATCTTCTGTCAGGACAGGGTAATACCGAGGGAAGATCCCCGGCTCCAATCCCGAAGGGTCTTCGGAACCGGCCCGAGGATGACATAACTTGTTGAGGCTTCGTTACGGCCGAATAATATCGAGTAGTTCGACCTCGAAGATCAGCACCGAGTGTCCCGGGATTTCATCACCGGCGCCGCGCGCGCCGTAGCCAAGCTCTGAGGGAATGGTAAACTCGTAGGTGTCGCCAACGCTCATCAGCTGAACCCCCTCGGTCCAGCCGGGGATCACTTCATTGAGCGGGAACTCCGCCGGTTCGCCATAATTATAGGACGAGTCAAACTCGACCCCGTCGGTCAGACTGCCGCGATAGTGAACCTGCACAATATCCGTGGAATGCGGCTTGTCGTTCTGACCGCTTTCGCTCAAGACCCTGTACTGAAGACCGCTCGGCGTCACAACAACGCCGTCCTTGTTTGCATTTTCAGACAGAAATGCGCCTTGCTCTTTCGCCCAGGCACCGGGGGCCTCGGCCACCGGGATTTCATCGGGGGCGGGGATTTGCGGTTCGAAAGTAGCTGTCTCGGAGGCGCCGCCGCCATTACCGCGCACCTCGGGCCCTGCCGGAGCGCCCGGACCAAAGAACCGATCCTTACCAACCCAGAACCCGCCGCCGGCTCCAAGGATAATGACGAACATCACCACAAGCGCCCGTCTTGAGCCAGATTTCCCTGTCGTAGACATAAATCCGCACCTCCCTTGCCGCGTCAGCAACCCGCTTCGAAGCCAGAGCTTAACCGGCTGGGCAGAAGAAGACAAGAACCCTTGAAATCTGCGGCTTTTTTGCAAAACCGGAGGCCGAAATCCAGGCTTCGCAGCGCCGCCAAAGAACCTTGCCCCGCCCCCGACTTTCCGATAGCTTGCGCCCCTCTCGCCCAACCGGGCCGGGGCTCCACGCAGACGCCCCGACACCTCGGGCACCCGTAGCTCAGCTGGATAGAGCGCTGCCCTCCGAAGGCAGAGGTCACAGGTTCGACTCCTGTCGGGTGCGCCAGTTTTATCAATAAAATCATATAGTTATATAAAACTCTCTGTTACTTGAGAATTGCAATTAGAGACTTGGTGCCCGTCGGGCATTCAAATCTTTGAGCAAAATACAGATCATTGGGCCATCAATTAGTATCATTGCACATGAAGAACTCGACGCGGCCCTCGGCAAAGTATTCCTTAAGACGTTCGAAGGTGTGAGCCCCTCGCCGGGCCAATCAGTACTACATCGTGACAATGGCGAGGATCATCCAACAATGTTCAGACGGAGATCTTATGATCGAAAGTCGATTGGTTGATTCCCATCCTCCAGAACAATTCACGCTCTCCAACAATAGCCATGATATGAGGCTCGCTTGTTCCAGCGAATGCTTCTCCAAGCCTTGAGAACAATGTCTCATCCTTTGCGCTGGGCGTGGCTGGAACACCAGTCGGATGCGAGTGCCATTCTCCAATATATCGCAATTGACCTGCGGTCATGTTGTCTATGCGTTGAAGTTCAGACCCGAGTCCACTCTTGCCTCTTTCAAAATAGTGCGGTTTTTTGACACTGTCTTTTGGGGCGTCAATTGCGGAACAAATGGCAATTACTTTTAGCGAGAAATCAACGAACCCAATGAGAACACCTCCAGCTTCGTTAGGAAGGTCCGAGTCTCTGAGCCGGGAGAGAGTTGCAATCAGTGCTCTGCTCCACCGAACAGTCCAATCACCTTTTGAGCTAGCCACAAACTCACTAGTTGGCACTCTGAATGCAGTTACTTCTCCAATTTCATTTGACTTCCAAATCATGGCTTCAGCACAATCGTTCTTCGATTGCGACCGTATGCTCTTTGCGCCAATGCCTCCTAGAAGGGACACTTGTTCAGATGAAATCCGTGTGGAAATATCCCTGCAACCGTTACCGTATCGAACCGTTTCAGGTGAAATTGCCCCAAGGTGATCGATCAAGGCGTCCGTCTCGATGATGAATGAATAGTAGCTGGCCTCCAGATCTATGAGGGTAATCTTTCGGTCCATACTCTCTGCGAGAAATACTAAGTCACGCCCGCTTGGATTGAAAAACAGTGAGAAACACCGAGACGCATCTTCTCTCATTGAAAGTTTTCTGGCTACCGAAATTGATGCCGATATGTCCAAAATCAGCTCGGCAGAATCAAATGCCTCTCTTGCTTCGTCTCCCAGTGTTCTTTCATCGAGTATGTCTACGAGATACCCGCCCTCAATTGGAGTGCCGGGAACCAGTTGGTTTATGAAGGACGCCACATAAGGTGCTTTCGCTAACCCAATCGCCCAGTCGCCCAACAAGTGTCTCACGGCGTTGTGTGGGAGGAAAATGTCCTTGTCAAAAATTGCCCATCGACCAAATCCGCTCCGCGCACAGATTTCAGTCACCCTTGAACCCAATGCACCAGCACCGATTGCCGCAATTGAAATCGAATTCGTTGGGGTCTCACCTGTTCCAGAGTAGATAGCAAGATGTTTTGATTCAATCTCCTGCACTACATGCATAGGCTCCATTGGTATCTCTTGAAAGCGGCCAGCATCCATTTCACCACCGATTTTTGGCACAAGAGTTCCGCTGTCTGCAATATAGACTCCTAGGCACTCTCCCATTTCCGCCACAGATTGTGTAAGAACAAAGGCCCAATGATCATGGCCTTCGACAGAGCCTTCAACAGACTTTGATTTGGGAAAAGTGACATGAATGACTGGTCTGGCTTGATCTAGGCCGCCTTCATTTCTAACTGACATTATCCACGACTGGACCTCAGCTTGAAGATCGCAACCGCATGCCAATAGAATCTTGGCAAGGTCTTCGAGGCTCTGTGGCACTGCGCGAACGGCTCGACCAAAAACCACATTCGTAACAAGCGGAAGGAGCACATACTCAGGTTGAACTCCATCTTCGAAGCCTTCGGTTTTCTTCAAAAAGCGGATTGTAATAGGAGGGTCGATCCCTTGTTGTCCTTGCGCAAGGTATCTGCTTTTTCCATCAATCGGGCCAACTGGAAATATTGCCTCAACTCTTGCACCTATCAGAACTGGCTCCAATGGTTGGTCGTCAAGATGAAGCTTTCCTTCCGCTGCCAGTTCAAGCCATTCTTTGATCCGCGAGAAAAACATAAAGGGTGTGAAAGTAGACAGGAGTTCGTCTGTCGACCTTTCCCAGAGGCATAATGATGCAAAGTCACCATTCACATCAACCGTGATGTGGAGTTGCTCTGATGGGAACTCTTTTCGCTTGGCAATTACGACAGGCAACTTGTTGTTTGATGGACTGCACCAAATAGCCAACGGCTCCGTCGCCTCAATTGGAACCGGTCGTCTTGGTGCGACTTCCACATCAATCTCAACAAACAGGAACTCCCCGTCGTTCCACTTTCTGCACTCAATCAGTCGAAGGTAAGGAGTGTGCTGCGCGGTAAGATAAGCGGCCAACTCTTTGGACCGAGAACCTCGCAGTCCGTCGATTGGAATGATTTCGCCCTCAAACTTGGTCAAAGCTATCCTGCTCTCGGTGCTACAGTCGATGTTACAGCAACCCTTGCAGGCACAAGTCTTTTCAACCTCTTGGGACCGCTCCCTGTAATTTCAATCTCAAGAGGTCCTGGATTGAGTATTGTCGGATGCTCCATGGTCACAACAAACTCTCCGCCAACTCCTTCGGCAGCTGCCTGATAGTATGCTGCGGCTTGTCGATGTGGTGGTTGGGTCGTGTCTTCATTCGGGATTAGATCGCTTGTGGAAACTAGTATGCAACCGGATTGAGATTGCTCTTCATATAGCCATTTCAACGAGTCAGACGGCTCTGTTTCATCCTGACCTTTCTCATCAGATAGGGACAGATAAGAACAATGATGGGGAACATTATTGATATCAGCAAGGAGACGGTCGTCATTTCCTTTTGCTCTTGTAATACGAACGATGTCTTCAAGCACTTCATGGAAGTGCAATCCGCTGAGAGTAGTAGCCTTGTCAGGCATTCTTCAACATCAAACGTGGCTTGCATGAAGAGCGCAGACTCGTTTCGCACTTCCAATGAGCCATCCTCTCCACGTTCGGCAAATGGAGAGTGGACGAAAAATTCAATGCCATCTTCCGAAAGAGAAAAATCCGGCGAAAGCTGCCCTGCATCAGTAATGAGGTGCTCCCTATCTGTTGGATCAATGTCATTGTCCTCTAACCATTTGTCCAAGGCGTTTGGACTCGAAAAGACACGAATACCCTTCCCCATCTTGAAACGATGCCTCGCCTCTGCTCGTAGCACTCTGCCTTCTTCCGTAATTCCCTCTTCCAAGATTGCCGCCGCCGGGACCCAAAGTACGTCAATCTTGAGGCGTGTATCGGATTGGTACTTCTTTGCATGTTCCAACCAGAAGAGTTCGGATGCACCCTGATAGTGGTCTTTGTCAAGATGCGAGAACGCCAAGACATCTACCGAATTCGCGTCGTCAAGTAGAGATCGAATCTCGTCTTCCAGATTAATTCTCTTGTCGTCCTCATCCTCTGAGTCATGCGTGTTCGCGTAGTCAAAAATGATGCTTCGACTATTCTCTAATCGGATCAAACATGTGTCCGCGTTGCCAGTCGGAAAAAATGTCACTGAATGTGTCAATCTTTGTCTCCTTCATTTCAATATGAGGGACAGCTGTTCTTGCGACCCTCTGCCTTGAAGTCCGCATTACTTGCGCTCATGTGAGACACAACTATACCGATTCGGGTGAGAAGGCCCACGTCTTCTTGTTATTTATTTTCGACAGGGTCGTGGGAAAGGAGGTATTCCACGTAAAGCTCTCTAGCGTAGTGTATTCCAAAACGTCTCATGCGGTAGCTGGCGACAAGAAATGCCAAAAACACCAACAGAAGAACGCTGTAACTATTGGGCGCCTCAATGGCGATGCCGATCCCAACCACCAAGAATGCACTCGCGACTCCCCTTAGCAGCCCGTAATTCCGATTGAACGAGTCAATTCGTTCGGTCTTGCCACTCTTTCTTACCTTCGCATTTAGCTCTCGAGTGAGGCCTCGTCCCGCCGCGAGATCAGATAACTCTGCACCAAAATCCTCTTTTATTGCATTGCCAAGCCTTTCAAGCTGACTCAGCGTCAACAATGAGGACTTCTTCTTGCACGGCCATGTAGTTGGCATTCCCCCCTGCACCGCCCAAAACAGAGACTCGTAGAGGTTTCCGACCGCTTGAATCAAATGTCCTAGGATCAGAGAGAAAATCAGTATTAAGCCGAAATCACCGAGCGACAAATCATCGCTGAGAAGGACACTTAGGCCTGGGTACAACAGCAAAAGTGCTGTCAAAACCACTACGCCTGGAATGACGAGTCCAATATACTCATACGGATCAAATTTTTGCATCTTCTTACGACTCCTCGATTCATCTTAAACTATAGCACGCCACCGGCATGGAGCCGGGACACATTCTAGCAGGCCGATTATCTCATTTCCAAATTCCACAATGAACCAGATGAGCAATTTATCCTATTTCCGTTTACGGCTGTATGTATGTCTTCCAGAAGGCCTCGAAGTCGCCAAACTGCGAAAGAGCATCGCGGCGACGGTTAGAGTCGATTTTGATAGCTTTCCGGAAATCACCTGGTATCCGAACTAACCTGTTTTCAGAAGCTTCTCGCCCCAAACCATTCCAGCTGAGCCAATGCATGTAGTTGCCGCACATTCTTCATTGTCAATCCGGATAAAAAATCCAAGCCCTACCGATGGGTTGACCGCAGGGTTAAGTTTCACCCGTCACTAGCCGGTCGTTGAGCCATCGAAGGCGAAGAAAGCTCGCCGGTGAAGATCGGCTAGGCAATCTTCATCCTCCCCCTCACGCCGCCTTCGTGCGCGGCGACAGATACCACAGCACGATCGCGACCAGCAGGAGCGCCGGCACATCGCCTGCAAGGTGGCCGCTTTCGTGTGGATCACCGGAGGCCTGCATCGCCATAATGCCGGCGTGCACGACACTTGACCAGACGGTGAAATCGATCAGGCTCTTATTGGCGGACGGATCGCGGGCCGCCCGGATCAGGAAAAATCCCAATACGGCGTATACACCGCAAATCATGTGCAGATAATAGCGGCCTTCACCGCCGTGCCACTGCCAGCCCGAGGGCCAGATGATCCCCAGCGGATAGATCAGGAAAAATAATACGCCAAAGGCTATCAGGGCAATCTTGAGATATTTTTCCTTGCTCGCGTCATTCATGGTCTGATCCCTTTTCCGAGGCGGTCGAGCCGTCGCAGGGCGGCTGACGCGGTTGCATCATTACGCGAATCATACTGCAGTCAGGTTGCAGCCTACCGCATGCGGACGGTTTCGGCAAATGCCGCAGGTATCCCCGTCGCCGTGTTAAACCGAGACCGGAACCACGTAGAAGAATATGGAAAAGAAGTGGAATGAGCTGCCGCCAACGACGAACAGATGCCAGATCGCATGATTATAGGGCAGCCGCTTCCAGATGTAGAACACCACGCCGATGCTGTAGGCGGCTCCGCCCGCCGCCAGCAAGGCGATGCCCGCCGGCGCCAGCGCGCCAAAGATGATCGCACCGGCAAACAGGATTGGCAACCACGCCAGCGCCAGATGAAACGCCCAGGCGACCCGCTCATAGGCGGCATCACGGCCCGTCAGAAACGCCGCTGACTGAACCGCGATGCCAAGCCCGGCAAGTGACCAGATCAGGGCAAGCAGGATCCAGCCCTGACCGGACGGCAAGAGAAGGCAGAACGGCGTATAGGTCCCGGCAATCAGAAAAAAGATCCCGCTGTGATCAAGCGACAGAAAAACCTTCTTGATCGCGCCGCGCGGAATGGCGTGATGGATCGCCGAGAAGGAATAAAGCAGGATCAGCGCGCAGCCATAAAGAATGACGGCGGGCAGGCTCCCCTCGCGGCCAACGGTGACCGCCCGCACGATAAGCAGCACCAGCGCGGCGATCCCCAGAAGCGCGCCCAGCCCGTGTGTCCCGGCGTTAAGCCATTCCTCGAAACGAGTATAGCGCGAGTCAATAGCGCTGGCAGGGACAGATAAGGGTTCGCTGGTGTTTTGCATTGGCATCGCTGTGCCCAATCCTTGCTCTGGTCTCTTATCGCCCCGGGGCCGATCCGGCCGCTCCGGGATGGCCCCAAGCCCGGCGCCCGGCCAAGAGTACCAGATCAAGGGCACCAGATCGAGACACAAGATCGAAGGAATAAGCCGGCCCCCCGCATGAAGCCCGTTCTCGCCGGGTTTCAGGCGGTTTCTCAGGCGGTCCCTCAGGCGGTCCCTTTGCCGCGGCGCGGCACTTGAGGTCCGCGTGCCTCTTTCGGGAAATAGTCGGTAACGACCAGAATATGGTCATTCCGCTTGGCATCGCCGCCCAGCGGCAGAGCCATGATTTCGATGCGCTCAAAGTCCTTGTTGCGCCCGACATAGGGTATTTCGCGTCTTGCCGGCGCGCCGGTATCGATAACTGAACTGAAGAAATCCCAAACCTTGCTGCCCGGCCCCTTGCCGGACAATTCGGACATCACCCTGCCGGTAAAGGCATCGGTATTGTGCTGATCAACATTGCTGCCGATCAGGCGATAATAAAAATCGCGCGGCTCAGTCCTGACCTCAAACAACACAAGGTTGGGCAAGCATAAGGAGATCTCAAGAATATCAAAATCACCAAATAGTGGTATGTTTGTCTCGGCGGTCCCGACGATCAGGGAGAGCCAGTAATCAAGAACCTGCTTTTTGGTTTGGGTGAGAACAATGTCCTCAAACATAGTTTTCGACACGACAGACTTTCCCCTTCAACGCGATACAGACAACCCGTATCACGAAACCAGGTCTGTGAGAACCATCCTTGGCAAGCAACCGCAATTCTTCGCCGGAGAACACCGATCTCCAAAGAGAGCACCATCAATGAAATCAGGGATTGAAAAATAATTTCGTCGGGCTACTGAACTAATCCACCACTCGCTGGCCATCCCTAAAACCGAAATCCGGTCCGCAGCGCATAGACCCCGGTCGCCGGATCAAACGACATCGCCACCGGGACCGGCGGTTCATAGCGCGAGGCCAGCAGCCACGCGCTCAGATTGGCAAGCCCGGCGCTGACGGCAATATCGCGCCAGTAATGCTCATCGGCATCAACACGCGCATAGCCAACACCAAGAGCGACCACATAGGCCGGACCGGCATATTTCCAGCCGTAGCGATATTGCAGATAGGAGGCCCCGGCAAAAGCGCTCGCCGCATGGCGCGACGGAAAACTTTCCGGCTTGCCATTGGGCCGGGTCGCATCGACGGTTTTCTTGAGCGCCCATGTGGTGCCCACTGACGCGCCCCAGATCAAACCAAGATCGACCGCCCCCTCGGTATCGCCCTGCCACAGGGAAAACGCGCCGGCAGCAAGAGGCACGCCGATGGAGCCGACATCACTGAACAGGGAAAGGTCGTCATTGTTCCCGGACGCCGCGTACGCCGCTGTTGATCCGCCGAACAGGCCGCCGAACAGGCCGCCGGACAGGCCCCCAAACAGGCCTGGCAGCAGACCGGCCAGCGTTGCCATTGCCAAAACGCCAGCCAGCCCCGCCCGGGATCGGGGCTTCAATCCGTTATACCAGGCCATACGTCCCCTTGCGTTCGCTGTGTTCTGGTTCCGTGTTGCTCGAAATCTCACCCAAAAGCAAGCGCGACATGCAAACTTCGCATACAAACCGGGCTCACCCGGGGTCTTCAATACCTGTGACAAAATCCCCATATAGGCAGGGCAGGCAAGGCCAGCCCTTGAGGCGCCATCTTTACTGTGTTTAAATCTGCCAAGGCTGAGAACAAGTGCGGGGAACCAATATGAAACGAGTGTTATTTGCAGGGCTGAGCCTTCTCGTCCTCGTCGCCTTTATCGTGCTGAGCACCGCCCTCACGTCCTGGCTGATACCCGCATCAGCGACCAGCAAAACCCCGACTGAACTTGATGGCACAGAATCCATTGCAGAAAAATTCGCCCCGGAAACCGTTACAAAATCCGCAGAAGATCTCCTGCGCCAGGTCGATGCGCTGTATCGCGCCAGCACCTCCGAGGCCCGCATACGCATGCAGATTGTCACGCCAAACTGGGAGCGCACTCTTGAAATGCAGGTCTGGTCGCAGGGCATGGAAAACACCTTCATCCGCATCCTCGCCCCCAAAAAGGACCGCGGCGTCGCCACCCTCAAGCTTGAGAAAGAGATGTGGAACTACTTCCCCAAGATCGACAAGGTGATCAAGGTGCCGCCGTCAATGATGATGAGTTCGTGGATGGGCTCGGACTTCACCAATGATGACCTGGTCAAGGAAGCTTCACTCGCCGACGACTACGTCGTGACCCGCGAGGATGAAGACGGCACGATAGCGCTCACTCTGACGCCAAGAGAGCAGACCGTGACCGTCTGGGCGAAGATTGAAGTCGTCGTCGATGCCACTACACTGCTGCCGCTCGAACAAAGCTATTACAATGAGCGCGGCGAAAAGGTCCGTGTCATGCAGTTTTTGGAGACGAAGGATTTTGGCGGCCGCGAGCTTCCCTCAAAGCTGGAAATGGTCCCCCTCAACAAGGAGGGTTACAAGACCGTCATCTACTATGACGACCTCCAGCTCGATGTAACCCTTGATGAAGACATCTTCACCTGGCGCAATCTGAAAAGCCGCTTCAAATAAGACCGTCACAGCTGCAAGGATTTGATATGCTGTTGCTGAAACTGGGCCTGAGAAACATCGCGCGCCAAAAGCGCCGCAGCTTCCTGACCGGTCTCTCGATGGCGCTCGGCTTCCTCCTGGCGGCCGTGACGATGGGTCTGGTTGAAGGCTCCTATGGTTCGATCATTGATACGTTCACGCGCGATCGCACCGGCCACATTCAAATTCACGCCGAGGATTATCTTGACCGCCCGTCGCTCTACAAGCGGATCAGAAACGTCGATGACATTGTCGCGAAGGTGGAGGCCGTCCCCGGTGTCCTTTCTGCTGCGCCGCGGGTCTTTGCTCCGTCCCTTGCCTATGCCAATGACAAGACATCGATAGCCTCTGTCATCGGAATTGACCCGGCAGCAGAGAGCCAAACAACCAGCATTGCCGGCAAGAAACGTGACGGCCCTTTTCTCGATGCCCGTCGAAGCGGAAGCCAGAGCGCAAATCAGTCTCCGGATGGTTATGATCTCGTGATGATCGGGCAGGCCATTGCGAAAACTCTCAAGATCGGAATCGGAGACGAGCTTGTGCTGATCGGCCAAAGCGTTGACGGCTCCATTGCCAACGATATTTATAGTGTCAGCGCCATCATCGGGACGAAAGACGGTACAGAGCGCATGAACGTCTACATGACAATTGAAGCCGCGCGGCGCTACCTCTCAATGGGCCCTGACGCGCACGAAATTGCCTTGATGACGAACAGCCCCGATGACGCGGTCAAGATCGCCGCCAGAGTGGACGCAGCCCTTGACGATCCCGCCCTGTCAACAGATCCCTGGCAGGTGGTCGAGGTAATATTCTATAATTCCATGCGGGCCGACAAGGAAGGCGACTACGTCACCACCGGCGTGGTCATGGCCATGGTCGCCATTGGTGTCCTCAATGCGGTGCTCATGAGTGTGCTTGAACGGACCCGTGAATATGGCCTGCTGCGCGCCGTCGGAACCCGGCCGAGACAGATCTTCGGGATGATCGTGGTCGAGACCATGATGCTCGGGATCATCTCATCCATCATCGGTTTCATCCTGTCTCTTCCGATCATGAAGTACCTCAATGTGACGGGCATCCCGATACCGCCTGTCGAAGTTGGCGGCATGGTCATGGATGCCATGGTCGCGGACCTTTCCGCCTCTGTTTTTATCTATCCGGTAGCCCTTGTTCTGACCACCGCATTCCTTGTCAGCCTTTGGCCGGCGGTACACTCTGCCCGGATAACACCCGTCGCAGCGCTGAGTGCAACATGACGGGGACGGTATAAAATGTCAGACACACTCAGGCTCACCATACGCCTCGCCTTTCGCAACATCTTCCGCAACAAGCGGCGGACCGGCCTCATGATTCTGCTTGTGGCCTCCGGCCTCACCGCCATGATGTTCACCGACGGCCTCATGCTGGGCATGTCAGACCTGATGATCAAAAAAATCACTGGCACCTGGCTCGGCGACGCCCAGATCCACCAGCCCGGGTTTCGTGACGGCATGGATGCCGCCATCTACATCAAGGACCCCGCGGCGGCTGAGGCGATCCTCGCAAAAGACCCGAAAGTTCTTGCCTGGTCAAAACGCACAATTGCCGGCGGCATGGTGGCCTCGTCCAACAATGTTGCTCCGAGTGCAATTTTTGGCATCGACCCGGTCAATGAACCAAAAGTCAGCCGACTGAAAGAGGCGCTTGTTGAAGGCACCTTTCTGACCCCCGGGGACAGGAGCGGTATCATGATTGGCGACAAGATGGCCGACCTTCTTGAGGTGCGTCTCGGCGACCGGATTGTCACCACGATGTCAGAAGCCGAGACCGGCGAGCTCTCACAGATGCTCTTCCGTGTTTCCGGCATTCTCAATTTCAATGACCGGATGATGGACAAGGAGACCGCCTTTGTCAGCCTCGCGGCCGGTCAGGCCATGGCCGGCTTCGGCGACGGGGTCCACGAGATTGTTATCAGCCTTGCACCCGTCGCCAAGGGAGAACCAACCCTTGAGAACCTTCAAAATGCTTTCGCCGCAGAAGGTCTCGAATTCCTCGATTGGCAAGGCTTGATGCCGGAGTTGTCCGGCATCCTGGAGCTGACCAATTATTCAAGCCTCATCATCGGCGGCATCCTCTTCATTCTGGTTTCCCTCGGCCTGATCAACTCCATGTTCATGTCGATCTATGAGCGCCATTACGAGTTTGGCGTCATGTTGGGTCTGGGCACGCGCCGCCGGGCTCTCTTCAGTCTCATATGCTGGGAAGGATCTTTGCTCGGCATATTCGGAGCCCTCTTCGGCGTTCTTGCCGGCAGTCTTGTCAATTACTGGATGTCGCAAAATGGCATCAGTTTCGGCGAGATCGAAATGTCCGGCATCATGCTGAACGAACCCATGAAAGCGGTTATCCGGCCGCTCCAGTTCACAGTGCTGCCCGCCTTTGTCATCGCTCTCTCGGCACTGGCCTGCATCATCCCGGCAATCCACGGCGCGCGTCTCGTACCCGCCATCGCGCTCAGGCGTGCTTTGTAAGTGAGGACTTCCATGGAAATTGTTATCGAAACAAAAAAACTCACCAAGGTCTACGGCAAGGGCAACACGGAAGTCAGGGCCCTTGACAGTATGGACCTGATCATTGAACGCGGCGAGTTCACCGCCATTGTCGGTCCGTCTGGATCCGGTAAGTCAACGGCTCTCCAGCTCATCGGCGGCCTTGACCATCCGACGTCGGGCAGTGTTTTGCTGGCGGGCACCGCCATCCAGAAAATGTCCGGCCGTCAGCTGTCTGATTTTCGCCGCGACCACATCGGTTTCATCTTCCAGGCCTACAATCTCCTCCCGGTTTTGACCGCACAGGAAAACGCTGAATACATCATGCTGCTGCAGGGTCGGACCAGGAAGGAACGGCACAAACTGGTGCACGAAATCCTGGGTGCCGTCGGTCTCCAGGGTCTTGAACACCGCCGCCCCGCCCAGCTCTCCGGCGGCCAGCAACAACGGGTCGCCGTCGCCCGGGCGCTCGCCTCAAAACCCGACATCATTCTGGCTGATGAGCCCACGGCCAACCTGGATTCAGCGACGGGAATTGCACTGGTTGACATGATGAAACAGTTCAACGAGGAAGATAAGGTAACTTTTGTTTTTTCCACCCATGACCCCAGGATCATGTCCCGGGCCAAAAGACTGATCACACTTGAAGACGGGAAAATCGTTGAAGATATCCGCCAAAACTAGCGCAGCAATCCTTGGGCTTGCCGGCGCCGTCGCACCGGTAACGCCGTCTTATGCCGACGATGCCTGGTCCTTCACCGGCTACGCCAAAAGCTATGTGGTCTATCAGGGTGCCCCTGATATCGAGCTTGATGGCGAGCCCCTGTTTGAAGATATCTGGTTATCCCAAAGTGCCCTGCGGCTTATGCTGGCAGGCGACGTGACCCGGAACGTTGCGCTTGAGCTGCACTATGAGATCAAACCTGTGTTCTCTTCAAAGCCATGGCAGGGCGTAACATCAGGCGGCGCTCTTACTACCCTTGGTGCCTCCTCCTATCGGATTGGCGATCTCAATGCTGCCGTACAGGAGGACGAGAAATTGCAAATCCTGCAGAACCTGGATCGCCTGAACCTGCAGATTTCATTTGACCCTGGCGACCTGACAATTGGCCGACAGACCATCTCGTTCGGTGCGGCACGTTTCGTCAGTCCGACAGACATTTTTCAACCCTTCGCCCCCTCAACCCTTGACCAGGAGTATCGCCCCGGCGTGGACGCTGTAAGATGGCAGGGAACCCTGGGCGGGTTGACCGAATATGACCTTGGGCTTGTCGCCAACAATGAAGGCCCGGGCGAAGAGACCGTCGGTTATGCGCGGATAAAAACCTCCTTGAGCGGCAACGACCTTGAAGCCGTCGTCATCGCGCGTGACGGGCTGACGACCTTCGGTGCCGGGTGGGAGCGCGCCCTTGGCTTGTTCGGGTTCTGGGCCGAGGCGGCCTGGACGTCAAGTGACTATGACTTTCAGCCTGCCGCGTTTGAAGCCAGTTACTACCGCACGTCTGTCGGCCTTGACCGCGCGCTTTCCGGCAACACCCTGGCGATGATCGAATATCACCACTCCTCATTCGGCACCGACGACCCGCAGCAGTATCAATATCTGCCGCTCACCCAGGGATTTCAGTCAGGCGGGATCTACCTTGTCGGCAAGGATTATGTGATCCCCTCTATTAACTGGACGGCGACACCGTTACTCAATTTGAGCGCCAGTGCTTTCGTCAATCTCACGGACTCGTCTGCTTTTGTGCGCGCTTCCGGTGACTACAGCTTGAGCGAAAATCTTTACACAGACTTCGGCGTTTATTTTGGGTCGGGCGATGCCACGCGCTATGAAACCGTCTTGTACCCTCAGCTTGTGCAGGGGTCCGAATTTGGCGCCTTCCCGACAACGGCCTACATAAGCCTGCGCTATTATTTCTAGAGAGCCTTGATTGATGAGCCAAAAAACCTGCGACGACGACCTCCATGCCCTCAGCGATCTTTTTGTCGCCGAGCACGAGCGACCGTCTCACCTCAAAGCCATCGAGCCCGATACCCTGCCTGCCTTCGCCCGGGTCCTCCTCGTCACCGACGGCACCGTCACCCATATGTTGCGGGCGCATTTTCGCGAACCGGTCGCGGTGACCGTTGAAGCCCATAATTTCACAACTCTGGAAGACGACCTGCCATGGCTGGGTGCTGCGAAAGGCCGCGAGATCCTGATCCGCGACGTGACACTGACCGGCGAAACCAGCGAGCGCCTGTTTGCCCGCGCCCGCTCCCACATCGCCCTTGATCGCCTGCCCCCCGAAATGCGCGAGGATATTGTCACCATGCGCCGGTCCATCGGCAATGTGCTGCTGGCAAATTTCAGCGAAAACCGCCGCGAGCTCCTGTGGCACGGGCTCAACGATGGCCGCCTTGAGCGCACCTACCGCGTCATCGCCGGCGGCAAACCCCTCATGATCATCACCGAAACCTTCGCCCCCCTCATCCTCGACACCATGATTTAGCAAAATGGTGCCTGACACCATATGCGAAAAACATGGTATCGCCAGACCCGGCAAAGCGCTTTACTCCTCCTAACCGACCAACAGCGAAGAAAGGCAGAGCACGTGACCCTCCGGATATCTCAAAAACCCGCAAACGCCCTTGTCACCGGCGTAATGGCCGCCATCCTGATGACCGGTCTTACCGGCATGTCTGCCCTCAAGGCCCTCACGACGGGCGAGGACTATGAGGTTGTCCTTGCCAGCGACGCCAGAACCGACGAGGAGCGCGCCCGCGACCCGTGGCGCCATCCTGCCGAAACACTTGAGTTTTTTGGTCTTGAAGGTGACATGACCGTTGCCGAAATCTGGCCCGGCGGCAATCCCTGGTACCTGAAGATCATTGCACCGATCATCCAGGAGGGCGGCGGGACCTACTACGCGGTTACGCCGTGGGACCCGGAAAGCGAAAACACACGCGTCCATGCGGCGATCAAAAAGTTTGACGAAACCTTTGTCGGCACACCCGGCGCGCCTGCCGCCTGGGGCACTGTCCATCGCACCCTGATGCGCGGGTCCAAAACCGACATCGCGTCGGAAGGCTCCCTCGACATGGTGCTGACCTTCCGCAATGTCCATAACTGGATGACCGGCACGCCCGAAACCGACAATTCGCAGGCCTATATGAATGCCTTTTACAAAGCCCTGAAGCCAGGCGGCATTCTCGGCGTCGTTGAGCACCGCGCTGATGATGTCAGGGCCGAGGATCCGGCTGCCGCAAACGGTTATGTCCATGTGGCGCAGGTCAAGGCGCTGGCTGCGACCGCCGGCTTTGAGTTCGTTGCTTCCAGCGAAATCAATGCCAATCCGAAGGACACCGGGGATCACCCTTTTGGAGTCTGGACGCTGGCGCCAAACCGGCGCACGTCACCCTATGGCCAGGACCCTGATCCCGATTTTGATAGCACGCCCTGGGATGCCATCGGGGAAAGTGATCGGATGACCCTGAAGTTCCGAAAGCCAAAGAATTGACCGGACCCGACACCAGGGACACGAGACAGGGGTAAGCGTATGACCAATAAAGTCGTTGCCTCTGCTCGTTTCAATCAACTGCAATGGCGGTTGATTTTCACCATCTTCGCTGTCGCGGCGCTGCTCGGGTTTTATGGCCAGACGCTGGAAACACTTTGGCCGCGTCCTCTTTTTTCCCCCGCATGGTTCAAGGAGCTCTCCGACGATCTTTTTGTTACGCTGCTCTATTTCACCTTCAGTGCGCCGGTCGATGCGGCCGGATCAAATCTTGCGCTCCACGTTGCTCGCGTCCTTGCCCCGTTTGCGACTGTTTCCGCCATTATCAAAATTGCCATTGAGGCCGCTTACGCGTCCTGGCTTCTGGCGCAGCTAAAATATCAGCGTAACCACATCGTCATTGTCGGATTTGGCGACCTCGGCCAACAAATCGCCCGGCAGTTTTTGCAACAGGGCAGGCGCGTGGTCGCTCTTGATCGGCACCCGACCAGCGAAGCGGCCGACCTTGCCGCACAGCTGGCCATCCCCCTGGTGGTCGGGGATGGAACCCGGACCGGGGATCTCGCGGAAGTCGCTGCTGCGCGCGCCGACTCGATCTTTTTTGTAACCGACAATGATATCGTCAACCTGGAAGCCTGTGCCGCCGCCAGCGCCCTGATGAGTGCGAGCGACCGAACCCACACCCGCCTGCTGGTTCATCTTGGCAACGTACAGCTCTCTCACCAATTGCAGGATTACGAACGCCGCATTGCCTTTATTGGCGACAAACGCACAGCCATCAGGTTCTTCAATTTGAACGATCTTCTGGCGCGCCAGCTTCTGGCGGAAAATCCGCTGCACAAGGTTGCCCACTGGCTCTGCCAGGATCGACTGCATATCCTGGTTGTTGGTCTCAATGACATCAGTAGAAAGATTATCTTTCACACACTCCTGTCCCAACGCACCCATCGCATGGGTCCGCCGCACTTCACGATCGTCGACCCACAGGCCGCGTCGGGTCAGAAGAGCTTTGAAGCAGCATGGCCCGGCATCACTGATATCGCGACACTGCAATTCATCGAAGCCCCGGTAAACCCGTCGCAGATCGAACTCCTTATTGGCGAGGCCAGCAAGACAGCCCCGCTCACCGCCACGATCCTGTGTCTGGACGATGAGGTAGAAAACCTCGCGGCCGCGCTCAGGATTCACTCTGCTTCAGCCCGCGGTCAAATTCACGCCGGCAATATCATGGTCCGTCGCGATCAGACGTCAGACTTTTTCGAGCGCCTCTCAAGGATCGAACGCTTCGATCTTGCAAACTTGTTGTTCGATTTTGGCGAAGGAGATCATCAACTCTTCGTACACCAGATCACCGGGGAGGATGATCTTCTTGCCCGCCGGATCCACGAAGCCTATTGCCGCCAGCGCGAGGTTGCCGGCGACCCGCCCTCGGCCTCAACGGCGCCATGGGACACGTTACCGGAATCGAGCAGGCGGGCCAACCGCCGGGCCGCAGACCATATCTGGACCAAGCTCGAGGCCGTGGGATATCGCATCGACCAAAAGACCAGGACCCTGCCCCGCCTTGTTGATCGGGGCGCGAGACTTGAAGAAGATGATATACGCCTCGCGCTGGCACAGCTGGAACATGACCGCTGGTGGGCCGACCGGGTCGTTGACGGCTGGCATTATGGCCCCATACGTGACAACGCCGCCCAGGTTCACCCCGATATGCGTCCCTTCACTGAAATCGATAGCGCCGCAAGGTCTAAAGACGCGGAGCAGAACGCTTTTCTGACCGCTCTTTTGAAAGAGACCCCTGCAAAAGATGCCGTTGCGATACCTCTCGAGCGCGTCATCGGCCTTGAGTTCGCAGAGAGCGGCGATGCAGCCTCGCCGCAAGACTGTGCCACGGAGATAAAATTCAGGTTCCCCGATGAAGTCTTTCTTGTTCTTTGTGAAATTGATGGACCGGAAGAAGGCGCCTGGTTGAAGAAATTTGTCGCGGCTCTGACTTCAAAAGATCACGAGGCTCGCCTCATGCGGCTGTTCAAAGCCGGCAACGATGAAGCGCTTAATGCCCTCGATGCAGATGATAAAACGCTCTGGCTCAATCTGCGCGCAACCGGCGCTGCTGCCCCGAATGGCTACCCCGTCGGGATGTCACGCGAAGCCTTCCTCGACGCCCGGGCCGACTGGCGATTGACGGTTTGCCTGTAACCCCGGCGGCTCGTCTTATCGCCCCTAAAGCCGCCCGCCCAGCACCGTTGTCATGAGCCACCGGGCAACAGCCAGCACAGCCATTGGCACGAAGGCGATTGTCAGCCAAAGGAAGGTGGCTTCAGCCGGGAAGGCCGACAGCATCAACACCGTGATATAGATCGCAACTGTGCCAAGCGACCCCACAACCATCCACCGCGACACTCTGGTCTGGCGCACAAGTCTGAAGATAAATCGCAACACAATACCAAGGCCGAGCAGCGCCGCTGCGATCCCGAGCCCCTTGATCGCGTAGGTGGCGGCCCTGTCCGGATCAGCCACCAGATCAACCGGCATCGGCGCCCGCGAGGCGACGAAATAAGGCGGGCGATCGATCGCCCGAGGCAAGTCAATTGCCGGTGTAATGTGCCCCATAATCTGAAGCTGCGCGCCCGACGCGACGTCCCATATCCGCGCCGTATTATCCCGCGAACCGGAGATCAAAAGGGACCCGTCATCAGACACATCAAGCCCGCGCGCACCACCTTCGTGGCCTGTGAAGTCTCGCAGCGCCGTACCATTTTCAGCGCTCCACAGCTTGACCAAACCGTCAAGACCCACTGTTGCAATTTGCCTGTCCTGATCAGCAAAACGCACACCAAACAGTTTGCCCGGAACTGATATCCGCGCCAACAACTGACCACTGAAAACATCCCGGACAAACCCCGTGCCGTCATCGCTGACCGCCGCAAGTTTGGTCTGGTTCCGTGAAAACGCCACATCATTGAGCGCGCCGCTGCCGGCAAAAACCTTGCCCGGACTGCCGTCAGGAGCATGCCACAAACGAACCGTTCCGTCCGAAGATGCCGAGGCGATGAGAGAGCCGTCATGGCTGACCGCCAGAGCGGTCACCCGGCCCGTGTGACCTTCCAGACGGCGCAGCTCCTCACCGGTCGCAGGATCCCAAAGCCGTACGGTCTTGTCGTGCGAAGCCGTTGCAATATAGCGTCCTTGCGGATCATAGATCGCATCGCGCACCGTGCTGGTGTGTCCCGACAGTTTAAGAATTTCCGCTCCATCGCCTGCCAACCAGACGCGAGCGGTAAGATCACGCGACGCTGATACCACGCGCGTGCCGTCAGGCGAAAAGTTCGCCGCCCAGACCCAGTCTTCATGACCGGGAAAGCTGCTCAGCTGAACGCCGGTCTGCGCATCCCAGACGCGGACCGTCTGATCATCCGATGACGTTGCAATGCGGGTGCCAGTAGCATCAAAGGAAACCGCATTGATATCAGCACCTTCAACGCCTTCAATCCGAACCGCCTGCATGACGGCAGCATACAGACGCCCTTCCAGAAGAAAGGGCGCACTGGCAATGAGCGCAAAGAAGAACAGCGCCGCATAGGAACGAGACAACAGGCGCAAGGACGCGCCGCCGCTCTTGCGATCAGCCTGAAACGTCATATATCGGGTAATAAAGACCAGCCCGCCGAGGCCGCCGATCAGATAATTGCGATACTCCGGCAGAACGAAGTTGGTGACGCTCGCCAGCGCCCCGAAAGCGCCGGCGACCAGGACCGCCAGCACAAGCGACCGAAAGATAAGGGCAGCCCGCGCCTTTTGCCCGGTCATCATCAGTGACCGGGATGCCTTTTTGCGTTTTTGCTTTTTGGGCTTTGACAGCACGGCAGGCGCCACCGGCTCGACCCGGGACGGGCCATCCTGCTCAACCGTCGGCGCGCCGCCACCAAGGGTTCTCTTGCCCCCGGCCACATCCACAATAATATCAATGAAGGATTGGAACAACCGGTCCGAAGGCTTGCCGCGCCACTTTGTCAGATCGGCCGTTTGAATCTGGCGAAACCCGAGCGGGATATCGACCAAATCAACCAGCACCGGAAACAAGGTGTCCTGCTGCGCGCCCACATCGGCCTCATCACAAACAAATCGTGACGCAACGGATTCCTCGGACCAGATCACAATCACGGCCCTTGCCGATTCCAGTTTTTGAGAAATTTCCTGGCGAAATTCCGCGCCGGCCTTCAAATGCGTGTCCCACCACACGTCGACCCCGCGCGCCTTTAACGCTTTCGCCATGGTCTCGGCCCGCGCCCTGTCCTTGCGCGAATAGGATATAAATACGTCTGCCATTTTCCCCCCTGGAAATTCTCGCCTGCTCAAGTCTACTCATGTCGCACACACGCCAGCCGGCATGGGCTACTCCTTATCGGTCCAGTCTGCGCGCCACCCTGAAGCCGACAAAGTTATGCCGCTCCCAAGGCGCCACCGGATGTCGCCATGCGGAACGCAGGCTCCACGGTCCGTCGTCCCACGAACCACCTCTGAGTGTCCGATACTCACACTCCGCATCCTCCCGCGCGGCACCATCGCCCAAATGCCCCCGATAATCTTTCGTATAACAATCCTGTGTCCACTCAGCGACGTTGCCATGCACAGCGCTCAGGCCGAAGGCGTTGGCGTGAGTATCGTAGCGGTCTACCGGCATGGTCTGCGCCAGGTAAGTGCCCGGCTTGCTTCCGTTCCAGACGATACGCGCATCATAGTTTGCCTTTTCCGACGATAGCTCCCCCTCGAAGCTGAAAGGCATCATGGTGCCCGCCCGCGCCGCATATTCCCATTCCGTCTCGCTCGGCAATCTGTATTGTCTGCCTGTCTTGCAGGTCAGCCACGCAACATAGGCCTGCGCATCGTCCCAGCTCATTTCGATGACCGGTCGCCGCCGGGGCCCCCAGCCATTTTCATCAGGTCGATACCCCCTGCATCCGCCATCTGCGACGCAGGAATTCCACTCCTCAAACGTCACTTCATAGCGCCCGATGGCAAAAGCTTGCGTCAGCGTCACCGCATGTGCAGGTCTTTCATCGTCGCCCCCCATCTGAGGCTCCAGCAAATCACCCATCTGGAACGACCCGGCAGGAACAACAACCATCTGCGGACACTCGTCGCAATCGCGAAAGAAAATGCCGATCCGGTGGCGGTCCGGTGCAAGCGTCAGCACTTCAGGTTCGGAGCAAACCCCTCCGCAAGACCCACCGCCACAATCATCCGCCGTCTGACATCCGGCCATCAAACCAATCATCACACCAGGCAAAGCCCATCGGATGGCATGACCAAGAAATCTCGTCTGCCGAATACTCAAATACCAGTTGCTAAAACTCCCCATTGTTCATCCCCGTCTTGCTGCATCATAAGACCGAAGCGGACCGCACATCACGCCCCGAAACCATACTCACACGACCAGACTCAAACGAGCGCACCACCGGCGGCGCTTCGCACCGGCGAGGTTGCTCCCAACACTGGATCAAAGGTAGGACGGTTGTGGTCCTAAATCAAGCAAATGCCATAACCTGATTTGTCATAACATTGCCGCAAAACCCTGCTTTATCAGCGAAATCAAAGGGCCAGGTCCGGACATTCGGATCCAGGAGCGTGCCTGACAGTCACGAATGGCTTTGTTGCCAGCGCCTGTCATGGCACAATAGGAGGTGCACGAGGTGGATGTGACCCAAATGAAACATGTCAGCGAACTTTTGAACCGCCATCCTGGCCGAGCGGCCTCGACCATCAGGGCGCTCGCCGCAGCAGGACTGTTGGCTGTGCTGATGGTCTCCGGGGGATCCGCTGCAAACGCCGCAAACACAGGCGACAGCAACGACGGGGTCAGGCCATGTGCCACGGTGGAAGCATCCTCGGCTACTGGCGACAACACACTGGTTGCCAGCCGGCCAGAAGATCTGATCATCATCATTCGCCCGAGCGCGCCCAAAGTAGGCAGACCTGTTATCGCGTGGATTTCCGGCCACCAGCCAGGGCATCTTCTGGTTGCCCGCCGCATCTCCTGGGCGTTTAACAATGCCGCAAGCATGCTGAAAGACAGTGGCGGCGGCAGCGCCTCGACGATCTATCTCACCCCCGGCAAAAAGACCATCTCGGTTTCTGTGACCGATATGTCGGGGAAAAGGAAGAAAGCAACCTGCAGCCTCAACGTCACCTGGTAGCGCCCCAAGCCGAATTTCGGCTCAACAAAACTACTCCACCTCCAGCCGCCAGACATCCCCGTCCGCCTTCAAATACCCCGCTGACGGGCTCGCAAAGTGAGTGCCGATGATGAGCGTTGGCGCCCCGGCAAGGTCAGCAAAGACTTCGCGCCGCGTTTGCGTACTCTGCACAGGATCGGTGTCAACCTGGGCCGCCCAGTCCGGATGCGCCATCTGGCACGGGTGATGCACAAAATCACCGGTAATGAGGGCGCTCTCACCTTGTGATTCAATCTTTATACTGACATGCCCCGGGGTATGACCAAGCGTCGGAACAAGGCGTATCTCATCGCAGATCACTGCGGTGGTTTCCACCAGATCAACAAGCCCCGCCTCGAACACCGGCTCAACAGAATCGGCCATAATCTGCCTCTGTTCAGGATCGTCGTCGCTCGACCAGTGATCATATTCAGGCTTTGCCATCAAGTAGCGCGCATTAGGGAAGGTCGGCACCCACTTGCCCTCAACCAGCATCGTGTTCCAGCCGACGTGATCAACATGGAGATGGGTGCACAGCACCGTATCGATGGTCTGAGGCGCAAAGCCTGCGCCCTCAAGGTCTTTCAAAAAATCAGTCTGGAGATTGGTCCAGTGCGGGTTGGCCCGTGTCTTGTCGTTACCAAGGCAGGTATCGACCACGATCCGCCGTCCCGGCACGTCCCCGCGCGCCGGCACTTCGATCACCAGCGCATGGATCGACGTCTTGATCCGGCCGTCCTCGTCAGCAAAATGCGGCTGAAGCCACTCGATCTCACGGATGGCCTCCCGGGTCGCCTGTGGCAGCAAAAACCGCATACCGCCGGTAGTTTCCATTTCGGCGATCCGCGTCACCGTCACGTCGCCAATTGTCCATCTGCCACCATGCATGCGCGTTCTCCCTGCGAACTATTATTGTTTGCGGCGAGCATCTGATTTTTGGCCAGACAGGTCAAGCGCCAGCCCTCGACGCACTCGACGCACTCGACGCTCAGGACATTTCATGTAATCCTTTCACCAAACAAACAATGAGGAAACAAAACCATGGATCTTCGCCGCAATCTGCCCGCACCCCTGAAGCCGGAAGGCGACTGGGCGCATATTTTCTCCTATCATCCCATGGACGTCGAGCTCGAAAGAGCCGAGGGCATCTACTACTGGGACACCGAGGGCAACAAATACATCGACGCCTCGGGCGGCCCCATGGCCTTCACCCTGCCGCACGGCGATCCGCGCATGAAGCAGGCTATCGCCGATCAGATGGACAAATTCACTCACATCCATCCGGTTCTTGCCAGCCGTCCGCGGGCCGACCTCTGTGCAAAAATCGCAACCATTACACCGCCAAAACTCAATACCACCTATCTTGTGTCGGGCGGATCGGAGGCGGTTGAAACAGCCATGAAAGCGGCACGCCAGCATCACGTGGCAAACGGCAAAATCGAAAAATACAAGATCATGTCCAACTATCAAAGCTATCACGGCATGACACTTGCCACCCAGGGCCTCTCCGGCAACCCGTCCTATGATCGATACTTTGGGCCCATGTTACCCAAATGGCCCCATATTCATCAGTATAGCGATCATGACAGGCCCGAGGGCATGCCCCGCGAGGAATGGGCGATCAAGTCAGCCGGAGAGCTGGAAAAGGCAATCTATTTTGAAGGCCCGCATACCGTGGCCGCCTATATTGCAACGCCGCACGGCTGCGGCTCGGACTACGGCGTCGTTGCCCCGAAAGAATACTGGCAGGAAATCCGCCGCATCTGCGACCACTATGATGTCCTCCTCATTGCCGACGAGGTGGTGACCGGGTTCGGGCGAACCGGCAAATGGTTTGCCATGGAGCAGTTTGGCGTCGAGGCCGATATCATGACCACGGCCAAGGGCATTTCCGGCTGTTATCTACCGCTCGGCGCCGTCATGGTCTCCGACGAGATCAACGCCCCGTTTGAGGCCGGCGATGCCCACTTTGTCCACGGCTTCACCAATGGCGGCCACCCACTGGCCTGTGCGGCGGGATCCATGGCCATCGACATCCTGCAAAGCGATGGTCTCATGGAAAACGCCGCTGCCATGGGCGAACACCTGTTCTCCTGGAAAGACAAGATGCTTGAACATCGGACCGTTGCGGACGCGCGCGGCTGGGGACTGTTCATGGTCCTGGAACTCGTCGAAAACAAAACCACCATGGAATATTTCGATCAGGACAAGGGCGCCGAGGGGCTCTTTCAGGCTCTTGCACACAAGAACGGCCTCGTCTTCTACGGCACGCTTTATGGCGCGAGGCGCCAACCGCTGTTCAAACGCGGCCTGCCCCTGTGGATCTCCCCGCCGCTCTCCATCACCAAAGACCAGATCGACGACATGATGGCGCGTCTTGATGACACACTGGGTGAATGGGAAGAGCAGCTGGGTGTGTAGAACCCTTAACCGGCCGGGTCGTTAAACTCTCTGGTGTCGATCCGGCCATTACCGTCCGCGTCGGCTTCAAAGACGATACCCTTGGCTTCGCGCAAAGTGAGCGTCTGACCGCTGGCCTCCATCAGCGCCTTGACCTCGCGCGCGTCAAGGCCGCCATCACGATTTGCGTCAAAGCGCAGGAACGCTCGCTCCATCTGCGCCTCGACGGAATTGTCTTCGGAACGGAAACCTTGCATCAATGCGGAAAATTCTTCCGGCTGCAAACTGCCATCACCGCTGGTATCGAAGGTCTTCATCATGCGGTCAAGGTCAGCTTCGCTCAAGCCTACGCGAAACGAGACGATCACATCGCGCAGCTCCGGACTTGTGATAATGCCATTTGCATTGGTGTCAAAAACCTCGAACAGCTGCGCCAGTTCCGTGCTGGACAGATCTGCCGATGGGCCAAACGCTCCCGCCGGGCCAATCAGCGCAATGAGCGCCACCCCGCCGGCAAGACACGTACCGCGAATAGATTTAGCCACCATAAAAAGTCTTCTCGCCCAGTTCTTTCATTTCCAATATAGCCTCATCGGGCCGACCTTCAAGAGGCGCAGCCTGAACCGCATTAATGACCTCGCCGATCACCACATGATGGTCACCCTTTTCAACAATTTCAACCACCTTGCATTCAACTGCCGCCGGACAATT
This sequence comes from Alphaproteobacteria bacterium, assembly GCA_030614785.1. Taxonomy (GTDB): domain Bacteria; phylum Pseudomonadota; class Alphaproteobacteria; order M2410; family M2410; genus JAUWTJ01. The sequence goes on from JAUWTJ010000051.1 coordinate 27,839, forward strand.
GGTGAGCAAAGGCGATTCTGTCTCGCCCCTGGTGAAGGGCTCGCCGCTGACCGTATCACCGTCAACACTGGCCGGCTTGAAAAACCCGAAGGCCATGCCCTGCTGACCCTTGCCCAGCATGTTAAGGGCAAACGAGCCTGAACTCTTCAGCCCGGCATAGGCACCCGAATCCGCCTTGACCCCGAGCGCTACAAGCGGCGGGTCAAAGGAGGTTTGTGTGACCCAGTTGACAGTCGCGGCGGAGATGGCGCCGTCGCTCCCTTCGGCGGTCAAAACATAAAGGCCGTAGGGGATCATCCGCAGGGTCGATTTTTTTATATCCGCATCCATATCGCGTCCTCTTCACATGTCGCTTGCATTACCAGGAGCACTCCGCCCCGACACAGCTCGAAACAAACTTGTTCCCCTGCCCGGTTAGGTTTATCCTCTCGTAGCAAAAACCATACAACAACCGGGCTCAAACAGGAAAGACAAAGCAATGAGACCAACGGTTCTGATCTTCCTGGCGACCCTCGTCATGGCGTCACATACCGCCCGGGCTCAAACCGGGGCAGACGCCGGGGCAGACGCCGGGACAGACGGTTGTGGCCCTGCCAGCCAGGCCGTGGCGACACCCGCCCGCCCGGCCGATGATCTTGCCCGTGACCCGCTGCGGAAACCTGCCGATGTTCTCTGCTTTTTCGGCATCGCGGAAGGCGCGCAAGTCCTCGACCTGTTTTCAGGCAGCGGGTATTACACCGAGATTGTCAGCCATCTGGTTGGCCCGCCCGGCGGCGTTGTCGCTCATAACAATGCGGCCTATCTCGGATTTCAGAAGGATCAGATTGCCGAGCGCTACAAGGATGATCGCCTCGGCAATGTCAGTCAGCTACACGCCGAGGCAAACGACCTGAAACTGGCCGGTGCGACCTTCGATTTCGCCCTCATGATTCTCGCCTACCACGATATCTACTACGTCAGCGAAGACGGCTCGTGGCCGCCCATTGATGGACCGCAGCTCCTCGCGGAGATATTGAAGGGACTGAAGCCAGGCGGCATCCTGGGCATCGTCGATCACACTGCTGAACCTGGCAGCCCGTCATCAATCGGCACAAGCTTGCACAGGATCGATCCGGCATTGCTCAGACGTGAAATTGAATCAGCCGGTTTTATCTTCGATGGGCAAAGCAGCGCTTTGCGTCATGCCGAGGATGATCGCACCAAACCGATGTACGACCCGGCAGTTCGCGGCAACACCGACCGCATTATCTACCGTTTTCGCAAACCGGAATAAGATCTCAAAACATGATCTAGTGCAAAACCTGCGAGCCACCGCCCGGGTGGCGGCATTCATCAAGCACACCCAGAGCTCGGTCGCGGCGATCATCAAGGGTGTCTCCGTCAATGAAATGCATCTCACCAACCAGCGTGTCGTCGGGATGCATTTGCGCATCCAGCACCAGGACATCTCTGGAATAGTAATCCGCCAACAGACCAGCGACTTTTGACGCAGCGCCCAGATTACCCTGCTCGGTTTCATCAACCACCAGAGCCACAAGACCCTTGATGAAGTCCTCGCTGTTTGTTGCCGTCTCGGAAAAGTCAATCCGACCGACACCCGACCCGCCGACATCAAATCTCAGTTCAACCGCCTGCCGATCAATCAGTATAAAGAACGATCCCCGTTGCCCGTCACTACGACGTTTTCTACTGGCCAGAGCACCCCCGTGCTGTTTACCAAACCCGCTCATAATTTTCCCCAACTCAAACGCAAGAAACAGCGAACCATAGCGAAACCGGGGCACTAACGATACAGGCAATATTTGCGATGGTTAACGTGATGCGCGGCTAGAGGTTCCACCACTCTTTCACCGACCA
>JAUWTJ010000074.1 GCA_030614785.1 Alphaproteobacteria bacterium
GGAGGGTAAAATATCTCGTAGCACAACGACGGCTCACCCGGGATGACAGTTTCGTGAGCGGGTTCGTGAGCAGGTTCGCGAGGCGGGCAAATGAAAACCCCCGAAGCAGGGCTTCGGGGGTTCCACAAAACTTGCAATTTGCCGCGCGTCTAGTTGCGATTGCCGAACAGGCGCAGCAGGAAGAGGAACATGTTGAGGAAATCAAGATAGAGGCTGAGTGCACCCATGATCGCACCCTTTTTGGCCAGCTCGGCTGAGTGACTGACGTTGTAATAGCCTTCCTTGATCTTTTGCGTATCCCAGGCGGTCAGCCCGGCGAAGATCAGAACGCCGATCACCGAGATGGCGAAGGACATGGCGCTTGATTGCAGGAACATGTTGACGACCATCGCGACGATCAGCCCGATCAGACCCATGAAGAGGAACGTGCCCATGGCGCCGAGATTGCGCTTGGTCGTGTAACCCCACGCCGAGAGCGACGCGAACATGATCATGGTGATGAAAAAGATCCGCGCGATGCTGCCGCCGGTGTACATGAGGAAGATCGACGACATCGAAACGCCCATCACGGCTGCAAACGCCCAGAAGGTGAGCTGCGCTGTACCGGCGCTCATTTTGTTGATGCCAAAGCTCAACGCCAGGACAAAGACAAATGGCGAGAACATTGCGATCATGGCCATGGGCGAGCCGAAGAAGGCCTGCGCGGCCTCGGCATTACCGAGAAAATATTGTCCGAGGTACCAGGACACGAGACCGGTGATTCCGACGCCTGCAGCCATATAGTTGTAGACCTTGAGCATATAGGCCCGCAGGCCGGCGTCGAATTCGACGGCATCGGTGCGGCTGGCAGATGAGTAATTTTCGTAGTCAGACATACGGGGAGCCTCTGTCGTTGAATAATGGGTCGCTGTAAAATCGGTCGCTGGAGACCGGGTCGACACAGCATTTCCCTCAATATGGCACTCTTTTGCAAATATTCAAGTCTATCCGGGATTTATCGTATGCCATGTTTAAAGCGATTTGGGGTCAGACACCATATTTGCATCACACCCAATCTAAAGAGTCAGAATTTGCGGATCGAGCGGGTGATACGCAAATATGGTGTCTGACCCCTACATGTTCCCCTACATGTTACGCAGGTGTTGGGCGGGGCGGGCGCTGAGGGTTGTCCAGGTGCCGATCATGCCGAGGGCAAGGGTTGCGGCAGTACCGCCGAGGATCGTGAGAGCGACGCGGCCGGGCAGGAAGATCCAGTCGGTTTCCATAGCCTGTGTCATGACGGCCCACGCGGCCAGCGTGCCGAGAGCCGCCGCGATGAGGCCGGTCAGGAGGCCGAGCAGGGCAAATTCCATAACAAAGGCACGCGCAATGAAGCCGCGCCTGGCCCCCAAAACCTTGAGCACCACCGCGTCATAGAGCCTGCGACGATGGCCCGAGGCCAGCGCGCCGGCCAGGACCAGAACCCCGGCAGCCATGGTCACGGCGCTGGTGACGCGAATGCCGGCGACAAGGTCGCCGAGCAGATCATTGATTGAGGACAGGGCCTCCTTGACGCGCACGATGGTGACACCGCCAAAGGCTGCCGAGACGGCGCTGTGCACCGCCTCCTCGTTTTCAGGCGCAAGCGTCAGGCTGGCGACCCAGGTGTGCGGCGCGGGGGCAAGGACACTGGGCGGAAAGACAAAGACATAATTGAACCCCGCCGTGCGCCACTCAAACTCCCGGAAGCTTGCCACGCGCGCCTCGACCGGACGGCCCAGAACATTGATGCCGATGGTATCGCCGATCTTGAGACCTAGCCCGCGCCCTTCATCGGCGGCCAGAGAAACCAGCGGCGGTCCGTCATAATCTTGCGGCCACCACTCGCCTTCAACAACTTCCGAGCCCGATGGTATGCGCACGGAATAGGTCAGGCCCTTGTCACCGCGCAGGACCCAGCGAGCACCGGGGTCGACTTTTTCAGCATCCGGCTCCTCACCGTTGAGACTGAAGACACCGCCGCGCAAATTGGGAATGAGTTGCAGTTCGTGAGTGCCTGCTTCTGTCGCCACAACGGTGCGAAACCTCTCGACCTCGTCTTTTTGAATATCGATGAAAAAGAAACTTGGCGCCCCTTCAGGTATTTGCTCCTTGATCTGATGATCCAGATTACCGTCGACCAGAACAACGATAACGAGCAGCGTCAGGCCAAGCCCCATGGACAGGACCACGCTGATGGTGGCCGCGCCCGGCCTGTGAAGGCTGGAAACCGCAAGACGAAATCCGGCATGGGTAATGCGCGGCAGCCGGCGGGCCAGCGCCCGGGCGCCGAAGCCTGCCAGCGCCAGACCGCCCATGGCGACGGCGGTTCCGGCAAGGAAAACGGCAGAAAATGGCGGATAACCACTGGTGAAAATGGCGATTGAGGCCATGGCTATAATCGCGCCGCCGATGGTCCACAGGACCGGCCAGCGCGGACGCCTGGCCTTCCGGCTGCCGGTCTCACTGGCTGCCCCGCCACCCGTTTGGCCGCGAAACAGCCGGGCCGGAGGCAGGTCGCGCGCCTCGCCCAGAGGCCACAACGAAAAGATCAGGGTTATGAGAATACCGAAACTGGCCGCCTCGATCATGGCCAGCGGATAGAGACCAAATTCAACAGGGATCGGTAGCATGTCTTTCAGAAGCGACCCGATGAGAAACGGTGTCGCAGCGCCGATCGCCAGCCCGAGCAGAATGGCACCGAGCGCCATGATCAGCACTTGAGTCAAATAGACAGCAAAAATCATCCTGCCATCCGTACCGAGACATTTCAGCGTTGCGATAACCTCGCGCTTCGAGCCCAGGTAGGCCGAGACCGCATTTGAAACCCCGACGCCGCCGACAATGAGCGCGGCAAGACCGATCATGGTGAGAAACATGGCGACGCGGTCCATGAAGAACCTGATGCCCGGCGCGCTGCGACGGCGATCCTGAATATTCCAACCGCCACTCGGAAACGCTTCGAGGGCTTCGGTCTTGAAGGCTTCAAGAGCTTCTACCCCGGTGACCCCCTCAGGCAGGGCAAGGCGGGTGCGATATCTGATGAGACTGCCGACCTGCACGAGCCCGGTTGCGGCAAGACCCTCGCGTGAAATCATCACCCGCGGTCCGTAGCTAAACCCGCCAGCGACCCGGTCCGGCTCATCGGTCAGGAGCCCTCGAATTTCAACGGATAGCGACCCGATACGCAGTCGGTCACCGCGCTCAAGCCCCATCCGGGTGAGCAGGGCCTGCTCAACGGCGACGCCGTAACCCCCCTTCTCAAGATCAAGCGCACCCTGCAAACTGCCGCCGCCTGCAAGGCGAACTGACCCAAACAGCGGATAGGCCGCATCAACGCCCTTCAATTCAATGAGCCGGGCGGCGCCGCCCGAACCGTCACGGCGCGCCATGGACCGCATTGAGGCGATATAGGAGACCGCGCCGCGAGCCTCAATAAAGGCGCGTTCTTCGGCGTTCATCGGGCGATGGGTCAGGGTGACCGAAATATCCCCGCCCATAAGCTCCCGGCTTTCACTATCAAGGCCGCGCACGAAGGCGGTGCGCACCGCCCCGACCGAGGCAATGGCCGAGACGCCCAGAACCAGACAGAGGAAAAAAACGCGGAACCCCTTGACGCCGCCGCGCAGCTCGCGCCGTGCAAGGGTCCAGACGATCTGAGCCCAGCCCGGCTGGCGCATGGTGGCCGCGACCCTTTCGGTGGCTCTTTCGGCGACTCTTTCGGTGGCTGGCGTCATGACGCCGCCACCTCGGCCCGAGCAGTTTCGGTGATCCGGCCATCGGCCATGTGCAGGACCCGGTCACAGCGCGCCGCCAGCGAGGCGTCATGGGTGATAAGGAAGAGTGTGGTTTCATAATCCTTGTGAAGATTAAACAATAGCTCAATGATCTGTGTCCCGGTGGCGCCGTCAAGATTGCCGGTTGGCTCGTCGGCAAGCAGCACGCGGGGGCGCATGACAAGGGCGCGGGCCAGGGCAACACGCTGCTGCTCGCCGCCCGAGAGCTGGCTCGGGTAGTGATCGAGCCGGTGGTCGAGGCCGACATCGCCCAAGGCCGCCTCGGCGCTGGCAAAAGCGCCCGGCCTTCGTGCCAGCTCAAGAGGAACCGCGACATTTTCAAGCGCCGTCATGGTCGGGATGAGATGAAACGACTGGAAGACGATGCCGATATTCCCGCGCCGGAAGACCGCCAGAGCATCCTCGTCCATGGCGCCCAGATCGGCGCCGGCGACACGAATGGTCCCGTCGGTGGGCTGTTCCAGCCCGGCCAGGATCATCAGCAGGGTCGATTTCCCCGAACCGCTTGGGCCAACCAGACCGACGGTCTCGCCCGCCTCAACGCCCAGGGAGACCCCGCGCAAAATATCAACGGGACCCGCCAGCGATGACAGGGTCAGCGAAATATTGTCAATACTGATGAGCGAAGCCTCTGCTGCGCCGATTTCGGGGTCACTCATTCTCTCACCAGTCCCTCACCATTTGATCTGCGCTCCTGATCTCTTGCGATCTGTTGCGGACCCTATATCAAATCACGCACGGGTGCGGGGATTTGACTGTCCCCAATAACAGATTGATCACAGTTTGTTCACAGTTTCATCCTCGCGCCGCCCTGGCAGTGTGTGGTAGACCTTGTGTAACCAACCTTGTCGGAGCCTGCCCCTTGTCTCACTCTATCAAATCCGTGTTGCTGGCCATTTGTTTTTCGGCGGCCCTGTCTGCAAGCGCCCTTGCAACAGAGCAGGCCGAGGAATTACCCGCGATTGAGGTCTTGCTCTATGGCGATTCCCTGGCGGCGGGCTACGGCCTTGCGCCGGAGGAGGCGCTGGCCTTTCAACTGGAGCGGCAACTTGAAAGGCAACTGGAGCAGCACTTGGCAGGGGGACCCGCAGTAAATGTCCAGAACGGCGGCGTCTCCGGGGATACCACCGCTGGCGGGCTTTCACGGCTCGGATGGACGCTGCAGGGACGGGTTGATCTGGTGATCCTCATTCTGGGCGGCAATGATGCGATGCGCGGCCTGACCCCGGCACAAACGGAAGACAATCTTGACCGGCTGATCACGGAGCTTAAAGCCCGGGACTGCAAGGTGCTGCTGACCGGCATGCGCGCGCCGCCCAATCTGGGGACCGACTATGCGGCGGAGTTTGAGCCGATGTATGCGCGCCTTGCCAAAAAACATGGGATTGCGCTTTATCCCTTCATTCTGGAGGGCGTGGCGGCAGACCGGAGCCTCAATCAGGAGGATGGTATTCATCCGAATGCGGAGGGTGTTGCGGTCATCGTGAATAGTCTTGCGCCACTGATCGCCGACCTCCTCGCCCCCTAGAAGGTCCACTCATCCCAAAAAGGTTTCGCCATGACCTTGCGTCTTTTCATCGGCATTCGCATTCCCGCCCCCCTGCATGAGCGCCTCGAGGCCTTGCAGTCCGGGGTTCCCGGTGCAAAATGGATCGCGCCGGAGAACTTTCACATCACGCTTGGTTTCCTCGGTGATGTGGAGGAAAACCGCCTTGAGGACCTGCACGAGATCCTGGCCGGGGTCGACGGCGCGCCGTTCGAACTAACCCTTTCGGGCACCGGTTCGTTTGGTTCAAAAGTGCCAAAGCTCCTGTGGTCCGGGCTTGAGCCGGCACGGGCTCTTGAAGCGCTGCAGAAGAAAATCACCGGGCGGCTGGTGCGCGGCGGGTTTCCGGTTGAAGCAAGAAAATTCTCCCCCCACGTGACCCTGGCCTATATGCGGGCCGCACAGCAGGCCAAAGACCCGAAGCTCGGCGCATGGTTTGAAAGCACAGCGCCCTTTCTCGCCGAGCCTTTTGAGGTCACGGAGTTCACCCTGATCAAGAGCAGGCTGGGGAGCGGCGGCAGTCATTATGTCGATCTGGCGCGTTATCCGGTTAAATCTCTCTAGTGCAAATCATTCATGCGGATGTAGTGCAAGAGACCTCGCGCGGCGGCCTCGCAAAGGCCGAGGGTTTTGCGGTAGGCCTCCAGATCATCACCGTAGGGGTCGGCCACTTCGTCAGGTCCGTGGGCGCTGCCGACGTCTGGTGCAAACGACATGAAGAGTTTGATTTTGTAGGCAAGGCTCGGCGGCGCCAGTTCTTGCAACTCCGCAACATTGACCAGATCCATGGCAATGACGTGATCAAAGAGTGAAAAATCCATTGATGTGACCTGGCGCCCGCGCAGATCAGCGATGGAAAAGCCTTTTTCCAGCGCCACGGCCTGCGCATGGCGATGCGGCGGCTCACCCGCATGCCAGTCGCCGGTCCCGGCGGACGCGACCTCGATCTGGCTATCCAGACCGGCGACATGGACTTCTGCGCGAAAAACGCCCTCGGCGAGAGGGGAGCGACAGATATTACCCATGCATACAAAAAGAACACGAACAGCCATGAAAGTCCTCTTGTGTGGACCCGGCAAGGATGAAAACCGAGGGTTGATGCCTGAAAATGCGGGAGTTCGCACCGGGATACAAGCCACAATGTGCTGCACCGGGTACTGCACCGGGTATCGCACCGGCAAGCGGGCGGCACTGTCCTGGTTGAGCCTGGCCCTTGAAAAGGCTAGGCTCGTCACAACATGATTTGTGGGGACCCTGGGGCAGTGCAGCCTTTTGGCTGCGGTGTTTTCCCGGACCGGTTGTTTTGGGAGTTTACTTATGAAACAGGATATACTCGAGTGGGTGCGGACACTTGGCACTGTTGCGGTGCTCTTTCTGGCCATTCAGAGCGTCGCCTTTGCGTCGTTCCATATACCCAGTGAGAGCATGGTGCCGACGCTGGCGGTCGGCGACCGGGTTGTCGTCACCAAATTCCCCTATGGATTTTCAAAGAACTCGGTGCCCTTTGGCCTGGGTTCTTTTCTGCCGGAAACAAAATCGCGGTTGTTTCAGGGCGTGCCGAAGCGCGGTGATATTGTTGTCTTCAAACATACCCGCGATAGCAAAACCATGATCAAGCGGGTCATTGGCTTGCCCGGCGAGCGCATCGCCATGGTCGGCGGACAACTCTTCCTCAACGGTGAACCGGTTGAGAAGGCTCTGAAGCGCGATTATGTCTTTACACGGCGCGACGGCCAGCAAGCCCGGGTCCGCGAATATGTTGAAACCCTGCCGGGGGGCTATACACACGATATTGTCGAGGTGAGCGACCGTGCCCCGCTCGATAATGTCAAAGAGATTACCATACCGCAGGGCTCCTTGTTTATGATGGGGGATAACCGGGACATGTCGGCGGACAGCCGCGAGACCTGGAACCTGGGGCCTGTGCCCTTTGCCAACTTGATGGGCCGCGCCGAGATCATCTCCTATTCACTTGGCAAATGTGGCCGGGCAAACCCGGATATCTGCGATTCAAGCCGTATTCTGAAACACCTGCAATAGGTTCTGTTGGCAGAAAAGAGGCCCGGATATGATAGCGAAGATCAGTGCTGAAGAGCGTGCTGCCGCTCTTGCCGGGCTGCAGGGCTGGCGCGAGGAACGCGGCGGTGAGGCGCTCTGCAAGGACTTCAAGTTCAAGGATTTCAGTGAAGCGTTCGGCTTTATGACCCGGGCGGCGCTGCTGGCAGAACAGATGGACCATCATCCCGAATGGTTCAATGTCTATAACCGGGTCGAGGTTACCCTGACGACCCATGATGCCAGCGGCATCACGGAGCGCGACATAAAAATGGCGCAATTTATGGACAGCCTTGTCTAGCGGGGCGCGCTGAGAAGCGGGATTGGGTGGAAAAAGGGGGAATGACAATGCGAGTGGTTGGCTTTACAGGATTTTTGCTGCGCTGGCTGATGTCTATTCTGGTGGTTTTCGGCGTCTATAATACGCGGGGTCACTCGCTCTATCACCTGTGGCTGGAGGCCGGCGAGACCGTGCCGCTTTCAATCAAGGTGCTTTACACCTTGCTGATCACTGTCATGCTGGTGACCATCATTCGGGTCACGCTCCATGCCATCAACCTCTTCGGCCTGGTCATTGTGACCGCGATTGTCGCAACGGTGATCTGGGTTCTGAGTGATCTTGACTATGTCACTGTCGATGGTGAGGCGCTGACCATCTATTTCGCCCAGATTGTCCTGGCAACGGCGCTTGCGCTTGGCATGACACTGGGCAACATCCAGAGACAGCTGGCGTGAGCGGGCTTGTGAAACCGCAGAACGACCCCCATATCGGTCCAATGGACGAAGAAAACAGCCCGGTGCCGGATTTTGACCATCCGGAGATAGCCTCCGATGAAACCATTCGGCGGCACGAGCAGATTGTGGATGAGGGATTTTTCATCAAGCTGCGCAAGGGCCTGGGCAAGCTGCCGTTTGCCGAGGAGATTTGTGCCGCGTATTTCTGCGCCATGGATGATCGCACGCCAACCCGGGTGCGCGGTATCCTGCTTGCGGCGCTGGCCTATTTCGTCATGCCGGTGGATATGATCCCGGACATAATTACAGGGTTTGGCTTTACGGATGATGCAACGGTGATCGCGACCGCCATCGGGATTGTCAGCGGTTACATCAGCCAGGGCCATCACGACAAGGCAAAGGCTTTTTTGTTGAAAGAGAGCGAGGGCTGAAGAAACTCAGTCGCCAACGACAAGAGATGTCATGGCCCAGAGGCCAGACTCAAGGACCTCAAAATCCGCACGGGTGTCAAACATCATCCGGACCTGGTCTCGCGCGATGTAGCCCGTGCGATCCGCAGGCAGAATGACCTTCACCCAATTGGCATCATCAATGGCCCCGGACAAACGCACGGCATCAAAAGACAGGTGTACCAGCTGCTCCGAGCGCGCCGAGGGCGCCGCATAGACGGGCACATTGTCACCAATGACAAAAACCGTTTCGAACGGCTCGACAACACCTGCCTCTTCAGGCATGGCGAGACAGGAAAACCAGGGCGCGCAGTAGGCGCCATCCGCCCCCTTCGCCATGGGCAAGGACAACAGATCATGCAATTGAGCCCAGATCTTCCCTCCTCCGTCTGACGACATAAACTGTTTGAGATCTGCGCTGCCGCTGCCCTCAACATGGCCGTGGGTCACCACGATATCTCCGGCGCTGTAGGACAGGACACCCTCGATGTCCCGGGCCTCGACTGCACTGTTCAGACCGTCCAGATACATCAGGAAACTCTCGTCGAGGCTGGAGGCGTCCGGGGGTCTCAGTTTGAAGACCACAGCCTGGGACATTTTTTCGCCAAGGGTCTTCCAGCTCACACCCGCGTCAGCGCCAGGCGTCCTGTCGCCCGATCCATCTGCAGGAGTATGGGCCGTGGACAGTGGCACGGCACCTTCGATCGGCCGGGCGTGCTCGCGAATGAGCCCGCCGAAACCCTCCGGATCTGTCGAGATTCCCCACGTGTAGAGCCCGGTTACAAGAACCGCCAGAGAGACTGTCAAACCTGTTGTTAATTTCATGGCCACCCCGCGCCCTAATCTCCACATGTCCCCACATGTTGGTTCACTATAGCCGAGGAACCTGCTCGAGATCACCCTCTAATTTTGCATTTATTGGCCGATTTTCCCGGATTCTTCACTTTTTTCTCTGCTTGCTGCCTTGTCCGTCACATCGTCGGCAGTTACCCCGGACTTTGCAGACCGGGCAGCAGGACCGCCCTTTCGGGCTTCACGCATCGTAATATAGAGCGTTGAGGCCACAATGACCGCCGCCCCGAAGAAGACCCAGAAATCCGGAACAGACCCGAACAGGAAGAACCCGACTGCCGTTGCCAGCAGCAGCCGCGTGTAATCAATCGGTGCCAGCGCACTGACCTCGCCGACCGAATAGGCGCGAATAAAGCAGGTCTGCGCGGCGATACCGAAGGCGCCCATGATCCCAAGTCCGACAAATTCCTGAAGTGTCGGCGTGACCCAGTTCATCGCAGCAGGGATTGCCGTGGCTATGACGCCGATGAAACTCGAGGTGAACAGGAGTGTCATCGGCCCATCCTCGCGCGACAGGATCTTGACGCAGGTCACCGCACCGGCAATGACGATGGCACTGAGTACGGCGACAAGGGCCGCAGGGTCTGTTGTCGCCGACGGGCGCAGAATAATCAGGACACCGATGAAGCCTGCGATCGTTGCGGCAAGTCGGCGGTAACCCACCGTCTCACCAACAAACAGAACCGCAAGCGGCACCAGAAAAAGCGTGCGTGCAAAGGAGATTGCCGAAGCCGTCGCCAGCGGAAGATGAACAAAGGCATAGAACCCGAACATCATGCCGCAGGACCCCAGAGCTCCGCGCAAAAGATGAAGCCAGGGTCGGCGCGTGCTGACGCCCTGCCGTCCGGGATGAAGGATCAGAGGTAGGATGAACAGGATACCGGTCAGTGAGCGGAAGAAGGCGACCTCAAAAGAATCAAGCCTTGCCCCCAGGATCTTGACCAGGGTCGCCATAACCGTAAACAGCAGCGCCGAGCCGAGCATCCACAAAGCTCCGCGCAGGTTCGGCGGCAGGGCCGCGACGCCGCGCCCAAATCGTTTCATGGCATCCACGAGGTCTCACTTCAGCAGTTGCTGGGTTGGCGCCGGGGCCTTGGCCCTGGCTTTGGCCGGAGCGGCGATCAGGGGGTGATAACGACCTTGCCCTTGACCTTGCGGTCCGACATGTCGCGCAAAGCCTGCAGACCATCTTTCAGCGGATAGTGCGCGGATACCCGCGGCTTGATCTTACCCGCTGTGTACCATTCGAGGAGCTCGGCAACGTTCTCCTCATGAAGGGCTTTTTCAACGCCGGTAAACATGCCCCAAAACACGCCGACAATCTGGCAGCCCTTGAGCAGCGCCAGATTGAGCGGGATTTTGGGAATGTCGCCCGCGGCAAAGCCGACCACAAGATAACGCCCTTTCCAGGCTATGGCACGCAAGGCCGGTTCGGCATAGTCATCGCCAACGGGATCATAGATCACATCAGCGCCCCGGCCGCCTGTGGCCTCCTTGATCTGGGCGGACAGCGCCTTTTGCTGGTCCCGATCAAGTGGATTGCGGGCATAGACGAAGCCCTTGTCGGCCCCGTTGGCGAGGCAATAATCGACCTTTTCCTGTGACGAGGTGGCGGCAATTACGGTCGCTCCCATGGCCTTGCCCAGCTCGACAGCCGCAAGCCCGACACCGCCGGAAGCGCCCAGCACCAGAAGTGTTTCACCGGGCTTCAGTTCAGCGCGCTGCTTCAAGGCGTGGTGGGATGTTCCGTAGACCATCATAAGGGCGGCCGCTTCATCATAAGGCATTGCCTCGGGCATTTTTGTGACGCTTGTGGCGGCGGCCCGGTACTGCTGCGCAAAACCGCCAAAGCCGCCTGAGGAGAAGACGCGATCACCAACAGACACGCCCTCGACACCCTCGCCCAGTTTTGAGACAACTCCGGCGACCTCGTTGCCCGGCGCAAAAGGCAGCGCCGGTTTGAATTGATAAAGGTTCTGGACGACGAGGACATCGGGGAAATTGACGCTTGCGGCCTTTACCTCAATGATCACTTCGCCCTCGCCGGGCTCAAGATCCGGAACATCCTCATATTTCAGATTTTCGATTGGTCCGAATTCGTTGCACATCAGTGCCTTCATAATTTGCCCTCCCTGGACATTTCCTGCATTTTATAATGCGATTTTCTTTGCGGCGACCAGAGACATCAATCCGGGCGGTGCTTCAGCACTATATAGCGAAACTGAACTTTTCCCACTCCGGGGATGGTTGGATGCCGCCGACTGTATCACCGCTCACATTGGTGATCGCCTGCACGACAAGATCCTCAACCGGTTTTGCGCCGCGGTCAAGCGCTCCAAGGCGCGCCAGCACATTGGCCATGATCACGGCCGCAGCGCGCGGCGCCCCATCATCAACCTTTACCGCGACACCGAGACCCAGGCCCGGCAAAATCGCACCAAAGATCCCTTCGGCCCCCGATTTGACCAGACCCCCGGTTGTCAGATTTTCGATCAGGATCGTGCACGGTCGCCCGGTTCCGGCGATGAGCAGCGGATGTGCCTCAACTGCCGACAAAAGAGTGATCACAGCCCTCGCCCGCAGGGGCACCAGACTTTCTGTCCGCGCCATTCGCGCAAGACCATGGGCGAGCGCCTTCAGGGGTACCGCGTAATTGGGCGCGGCGCACCCGTCTGCGCCAACCCGGGCAGAGGTGACGTCAAACCCGACCATTTCCGATATGATTGCTGCGACCCGCTCCTGCACCGGATGGTCCGGGTCCGTGTAACCCGTCACATCCGCGCCCATGACCCGGGCAAGAGACATGAAGCCCGCGTGTTTGCCGGAGCACTGATTGTGAAGCGCGGTCGGCGCCTTGCCCTGCCGCAAAAGATTTTGGGCATCGGGCTCATGCAGAGGCAAGTGAGCGCCGCACTCAAGCTGGTCGATGGTGCAATCAATTTTCTTCAACCAGCTTGCGATGGCCTGGACATGAACCGGTTCACCGCCATGTGAGGCCGCCGACAGCGCCACTTCCTCAGGCCCCAGATCAAACTCATCAAGCGCCCCGCTTTCGAGGAAGGCGAGGGCCTGTAGAGGTTTCAGAGTGGAGCGCGGACAAATTGCGTGTTCGACATCACCAATTTCGGTCACGCTGCGACCTGATGCATCAACAACAGCAATGGCTCCGCGGTGAACGCTTTCGACAAAGCCCGCGCTCGTGCCTGGCGAACCAGGGACTGGATCAAGGCCGCGGGTCACATCTATGAGGACGGGATTTTCTCCCCCGAGACCTCTGGCGAACTCTCTGGTGTGTTCTCTGGCAGAGTTTGTCATAAGGCACTTTCCTTGACTTGAGCCCTTACGAGGCGCGATGGTGTCACCGCGGCGTGTCGTTTAACATTGATGTCGCGCCGCCCGAACACAGGATCTGGAGAGTACACCTTGAGAGGCTATTTTGGAATTGGTGTTGAAGGAATATCCAAGCCGATGAATATCGGGAACATTTTTCGCTCCGCACACGCTTTCGGCGCCAGTTTTGTTTTTACCATCGATGCGCACTATTCCTTGCGCCGCGCCAAATCCGATACGGCCCGATCCTCAAACCATCTGCCGTTTTATGAGTGGGATGCCATGGACGACCTCATTCTTCCCAAGGGCTGCGCGCTGGTCGGCGTGGAGCTCGTCGATGGTGCTGTCGATCTGCCGTCTTTCCGGCACCCCTCGCGGGCGGCCTATATTCTGGGGCCCGAAAAGGGATCGCTGGGGCCTGAGACGCTGGCGCTGTGTGATCACATCATCAAGATCCCGACGCAGTTCTGCATCAATGTGGCAACTGCCGCCGCCATCGTCCTTTATGACCGCACCACAAGCCTGGGGCGCTTCCCGCTTCGACCGGCACATACCGGAGGCGCCACAGATGCAGCCGAATTGCCGCCGCAGGAGGATTGGCGCAAACCCTCAGGTCCGGTTCGCCAGAGTTTTTGATGAACAGATTTGGCCGGAGTTGCGGACCACGATTCAGGCGAAGACACTCTCGCCATGGCAGCCTGCAGGAAGAAATTCGAAACCGCCGGTCAAAATAACCAGGACAGCACAATCGCTATCCAGCGCCATCCTGGGCGCATGGCTCGATCCCGGCTCTTTGAAAATCAGGGAGCCGGCAGGCATGGGGGCCTCATCCCCTTCAGAAATTGCGCCCTTCAGAACCAGCAGATATTCTTCCCCAAGGTGCTTATGGCCTCGCATACGGGTTCCGGCGGTAGCTTCGAACAAGAGGATGCTGCCGCCACGTTTTTCAATCGTGGAAGAGGGCGCCTGGAGCGGCAACGCTCTTTGGCCCGGCACCTTTGACTGCCAGCCCTCGCGCTCAAGGGCCTCGGCTACGACATAGCGAAGTTCATAGGGCATTGCGGCCAAATAGTCCGGCAATCCAATCCCCGAAGGCAAGCGTTCAACCTCGTCCACGCGCTGCATGACGCTTTCAAGGGCGCCGCCGCGCATCGGCGCTTCGCCGCCTTCCTCAAAAAATGCAGAGGCGATCAGATCGGCTTCCAACAAGGGCGCAGACGCTTCGGGATGGAATGCGGAACGGGTCTTGAGCATCAGGCGAAACGCAGGGTCGAGCGTCCCCGCCGCCATGGAACCAAGATCTTCGATGTCAGGATCAGCCAACCCCATATTACTCTTTCTCGCTACCCCTAAGGACCTGCCGCCCGCCATCAGGTGCCTGCCCAAGCCACTGTTTGGCGGATTTTCACCCATCATCGAAAGAAGATATAAGTCATATGGGCCAAGGGTCCAGAAATTTCCTCACTAAACCCACGGCTTTTCGGATTCTTGACTTAATTGTTCCCAGCGGCAGACCAAGTTTATCGGCAATTTCACTGTGAGTAAGCCCCTCAAAGTAAGCCAGACGCAGGACAAGAGCCAGATCTTCGGGAAGTGCGGCAACGGCCTTGCGAACAGCTCGAGCCTGCTGCGCGGTATCAAGGATCTCAAGCGGCATCTGCGGCTCTTGCCCCTGCAAACCGGGGTCATTCGGGTCCAGTTCAAGACGATATTCTCGCCGCCAAAGGTCAATCCTGCGATTGCGGGCTATTTTGTAAATCCAGGTCGAAGCGGCGGCTTTCTGCGGATCATAGGATCGCGCATTGCGCCATACGGCGACCATGACATCCTGTGCGATTTCCTCGGCCTGGTCCTCGCCCGAGCCGAGGCGCATCATATAGCCCTTTACCCGCGGTGCGACCCGCTCGAAAAGCTCGGCAAACGCCGGTTTGTCACCACGGGCGACGGCGGCGACCAAGGTTTCGGAAGATTTGTCCGTACTTTTAAGTTCGATTGGCGGGGCGGCGTCCCTCAAGCCGAATATGGCAACATTCGAATGCAGCGTCCGTTCCCGGCCCCCGTTGCTATGTGTTTGTACAGTCACCTTATCGGCTTGAGCACCCTTCATGAGCCTGCCTCTGCTTGGTGTGGTCGACTTTTGTCTCGCAACTCGTTTACAGTTCGTTAACCAATCCCTTGCATTTTTACCATCTACCCCTCAACACTGGCTAGATTAGGCTCTAAACTATAATATGCAAGCTCTAATCGTGTATGAAGGGTACTTTTTCGTCTAATGCGCGCCTGACTTTGGTCGGCGCGGTGTGGCGGAATTCTTTTTTGATTTTTGGCGATGATACGATACTAATTTTTGACACAATAACCCTACAAACTGGAGCCTGGCAGGCTGGCAACGGTCGTTCGTCGAACGGCGCAGCTATCGGGGATTTTTGAAACGGGAGTTTGACCGGCGTGAACACTATCTGGCGAAATCTTTTTATCTCGGCCGCAATCGCTGCTGTTACAACGGCTGCGGCCCTGACACCGGCGGCGGCGGCACCAAAGCAAATTGGCGTCTACAAGGCCTGGAAAGCCTATTCCTCGCAGGAATCCGGCGGAAAAGTCTGCTTTGTTGTGGCAACGCCAAAGTCGCAAAGCCCGAAGAATGTGAAGCGCGGCGATATTTTCTTCATTGTCACCAATTGGGGCGGCGGCCACTGGCAACCCAGCATCGAGATCGGCTATCCGTTCAAGGCAGGCTCGGCGGCCAGCGTTAATATTGGTTCGAACAAATTCTCCCTGTTCACAGACAATGACGATAACTCGGGGAACGGCGGCGCATGGCTGCGCGAAAAGGCCGACGAAACCCGCATTGTTCGGGCGATGAAGGGCGGCAGCTCGATGATCGTCAAGGGCACCTCAAAGCGCGGGACCCTGACCACCGACCGCTATTCGCTGTCAGGCATTACAGCAGCATTGGCCGCTGCGGCAAAATCCTGTAAGTAAGCGCGCCTGAACGCGGTGTCTCGAGAAAACTCGGGAACAGGCCGCAGGATTGGGCAAAACATGAGCGCACTTGAAAAGAAAAGTCTGGTTGGCATGGACCGCGAGGCCCTGCAGGATTGCTTCCGCGACCTCGGCGTCCCGGAAAAGGCCTTGCGCATGCGCGCCTCCCAGGTCTGGAACTGGATCTATACGCGCGGTGCCAGCAACATCGATGACCTGACGACGCTGTCAAAGGACCTGCGCGCCGGGCTCGCCGAACGGTTCACACTTGCGCGCCCGGAGATTATCGAGCAACAGATTTCCGAAGACGGCACCCGCAAGTGGCTGATCCGGTTTGGACCCGGGGTCGAAGCGGAAACCGTTTTCATTCCGGATGACCGGCGCGGCACGCTTTGCATTTCCGCCCAGGTCGGCTGCACGCTGAATTGCTCCTTCTGTCATACCGGCACCCAGAACCTGGTGCGCAATCTGACAGCTGGCGAAATCATATCCCAGTTTCTGATCGCCAGGGATGCGCTTGAGGAATGGCCCGACTTTCAGGACAAGGAAGAAAAGGGGAAGCGTCCGCGCAAGATCACCAACATTGTGATGATGGGGATGGGCGAACCGCTGTATAATTTCGACAATGTGAGAGACGCCCTGCTGACGTTTGCCGACAGCGACGGCTTTGCCATATCAAAACGGCGCATCACGCTATCGACCTCCGGCGTTGTGCCGGAAATTGGACGCATGGGCGCGGAGACCGGCGTCATGCTGGCGATCTCGCTGCACGGCGTGCGCGACGAGGTGCGTGATACGCTGGTTCCGATCAACCGGAAATATCCGATCAAGGAGCTTATGCAGGCCTGCCGCGACTATCCGGGGCTGTCCAATGCGCGGCGCATTACGTTTGAATATGTCATGCTGAAAGGCATCAATGACAGCATCGCCGATGCCAAGGCGCTTGTCAGGTTGCTGGCGAAAATCCCGTCAAAGATCAATCTCATTCCGTTCAATCCCTGGCCGGGATCGAACTACGAGTGCTCCGACTGGGCGCAGATCGAAAAGTTTGCCGAGGTGATCAACCGCGCCGGCTATGCCAGCCCGATCCGCACA
>JAUWTJ010000090.1 GCA_030614785.1 Alphaproteobacteria bacterium
GACCGGCCTGAAGTCGGGAATGGATGGTCTGAAGGCGATAGAGACGGACCGCTTTGCCAAGGCGCGCGGGCTGGGGGCTGTACGGTTTGATTATTTCGGTCACGGGGCTTCATCGGGCGCTTTTGAAGAGGGTACCATCAGCCGCTGGCTGGATAACGCCTTGCAGGTTTTCGATGATGTGACGCAGGGCCCGCAAATCCTGGTTGGCTCAAGCATGGGCGGCTGGATTGCGCTGCTGATGGCGCTTGCCAGACCGGCGCGTGTGAAGGGTCTGGTCCTCATTGCGCCGGCACCTGATTTTACCGAGGTGATCAAGGCCGGGCTGTCGGACGAAGCAAAGGCCCTGTTTGATGCGGGCAAACCCTGGCCACGTCCCTCGGCTTACGATGACGGGCCTTATATGATCACGCGAAGCCTGCTTGAGGACGGGGAAAAGCATTTGCTGCTCCAGGGCCCCATCAATATTCAGAAGCCGGTGCGGATCCTGCACGGCATGAGGGATGAAGATGTCGACCCGAAGCAGTCGCTGACACTGGTCGACCGACTTGTCGGGCGCGATGTCACGTTGACCTACCTGAAAGACGGCGATCATCGGCTGTCTGACGAAGCCGGGCTCAAGGCATTGGTCCAGGCGCTGGAAAGTATCCTGACAAGTTAGCCTTCGGCGTCAAGGATCGCCTTCAGGCCTTCGCGGTAGGTCGGGTATTGCAGGGATATGCCAAGTCTGGACTTGATGAGCCGGTTGGAGATGCGCTTTGAGTCGGCATAAAATGACTGCGCCATGGGTGAGAGGTCGGCCTCTTCAAACGGGATTTCCGGAGGTGGCGCGAGGCCGAGAAGTTCGGCGGCAAAAGCTGTGACATCTTGCGGCGGGGCGGGCAGGTCGTCGGCAACATTATAGATTACCCCCTTCTAGAGCGCGCCTTTATAGACCACCTTTGTCCCGGGCCCAGGCCCGAGATTGGGATTGTCCATGGAAGCCTGCAGGATTGTGGCCAGATCATCGATGTGGATGCGAGAGAAAACCTGGTCTTGTTTGACGATCCGCCGCGCGGTCCCGCCGCGCACCCGGTCGAGGGCAGAGCGTCCGGGGCCATAGAGGCCGGGCAAACGGAAGATATGAAGTGGCAAATGGTTTGTCTGGCAAAGCAAGGCCCAGGCGCGCTCGGCATCAAGGCGTCTGCGCCCCCTGTCGCCTGAAGGGTTGGTGGGGGCGGTCTCGTCGATCCATGCGCCGCCGCAATCACCATAGGGTCCTGTCGTGGAAAGATAGCCGAGCCAGGTCGGCGAGAGACCGGCCAGGGCCTCACCATAGGCTGCAAGCACAGGGTCACCATCCTTTGCCGGCGGCACAGAGATGAGGATGTGGGAGGCTTTTTCCAGCGCCACCCGGCTCGCGGCACTGCCAAAAAGGTGGGCCTCAACCCCGCCTGCCCTGAGGGCGTCTGCTTCATCTTCGTCCCGGATCGTCGCCACTATTTTCCAGTCCGCCCCCGCCGGATCGTTCCGGAGGCGGCGCTCAAGGGCCTTTGCGGTGTAGCTGTAACCAAAACAGAACAAGCGAGGCACAGGAGGTCCTTTCGTGCGGTGGCCAGGCGGCGCTGCGTCGAGCGCTCTTGAATGTGACGCAATTTCGTGGCTAATGTCTGGTCATGATAAAATCAATTCCTTGCCGGGTCACGGGTTTCCTTGCTGCTTCGGGTCTGTTGTTTTGCAGCCTTGTCGGTGCAGGCGCTGATGCGGAAACTTTTCCGAAGTTTGATCGATACAGCGACTGTGTTCGAGAAATTTCGATTGATGCGCGTCAGGCCTATGACCGGGCCAGCCGGTGGCGTGCCAATGGCGGCAGTGCCAGTGCGATGCACTGTGAAGCCCTGGCGCTCAGCGCTCTCGGGGTTTATCCTTCTGCGGCAAAGCTGCTGGTGCGCATTGCCAAACTGCAAGAGATCGAAGATCCAAAGCGAAAGGCAGACCTTTATGCTCAGGCGGGCCATGCCTGGTTGCTTGCGGGCAACGTTGATCGCGCGATTGAGACGTTCTCTACCGGGCTGGACCATGTGAACCTGAAAACAGAACCGATGGCTGCGGCGCAGCTGCTGATCGGGCGTGCACGAGCCTTCGGACTGCGCGAAGAGTGGGCGAAGGCTATCCAGGACCTGGGCGCACTTCTGGCAATCTTGCCGCAACACGATGAGGCGCTGTTGTTGCGCGCCTCGATGCATCGAGGCGCTGGAGATCTGGCGTCGTGCGCTGAGGATCTGGCCAGCTATCTGACGCTTTGGCCGAATGACCCCAATGGACTTCTGGAGCGCGGTCTTCTCAAGATGGACGTGCTGAATGTGGCTGGGGCGAGAGTGGACTTTGAGCGCATCATGGAAATCTCACCGGAAAGCCCGGCAGCAGCCCGCGCCCAAACGGCTCTTGCCAAGATCGCGTTTCGCGAGGAAAGCCGGAGTGACGCGGCCACGTCAGAGTAGTGTGGTTCAATGCCATTCGGCCAGGACGTTTGGATCAGTTTCTGTCGGCACATGCGCGGCGCGCAGGGCTGATCGAGCCTCATCATCTGCAAGCTGATGAACTGCCCAAACTGCCATGGCACGTACCAGCGGCGAAGTGTCGATCAGGGCTTTGCACACGGTTGCGAGCAGCTGGGCGTCGCCCGCATTGCCGATGGCGATCATAACGTTTCGCACGAAGCGGTCGCGGCCAATGCGTTTGATCGGCGACCCGGAAAAGACCTTGCGGAAGGAGGCATCGTCGAGACCTGCAAGATCCCCCAGCAGGGGTGCGATCAGTTCGGCGCGGGGGTGAAAGGCTGTTTCGGACGTGGCCGAGGCAAATTTGTTCCACGGGCAGACCGCGAGGCAATCGTCGCACCCGTAGATGCGGTTTCCCATTGGGGTACGAAATTCAAGCGGGATATGGCCCTTATACTCAATTGTGAGATAGGAAATGCAGCGCCTTGCATCAATTATGTTTGGCGCCGGAAAAGCGCCGGTTGGACATATATCGAGGCAACTGTGGCAGGTGCCGCAGGTGTCGGTCGAAGGGGCGTCGGGTTCGATGTCCATGGCCAGAAAGATGGCACCGAGAAAGAGCCACGACCCGAAGTCTCGTGAGACCAGGCTGGTGTGTTTGCCCTGCCAGCCAAGCCCCGCCGCCATGGCGAGGGGTTTTTCCATGACCGGGGCGGTGTCGACAAAGACCTTGAGATCTGTTTCAAAACCCCGGTGCAGGACGCGCGCGGCCTTCTTGAGGCGCTTTTTCATGACATCATGGTAATCCTTGCCCTGAGCATAAACGGAAATATTCCCCCGGTCAGTAACGCCGAGTTTGGCAAGAGGGTCTTCCTGCGGGCGGGCCGGGCCATAGTTTGATCCGACAACGACAATGGAT
Organism: Alphaproteobacteria bacterium; assembly: GCA_030614785.1. GTDB lineage: Bacteria > Pseudomonadota > Alphaproteobacteria > M2410 > M2410 > JAUWTJ01. The sequence goes on from JAUWTJ010000090.1 coordinate 3,397, forward strand.
CTTGTCTCGGGCCAAAGGTTTTGCGGGTGGGTGCGGTGATGGGCGCGGGTCTCCATCCAGTCCATGTTGCCGTGATGCCCCTGATCAAGCCAATCCGTCAGCCGGGGCCCTGCGCGGTTCACAGCACCCGGAACTGTAAAGCCGACAGCGTCAAAGCCTTCTTCAAGGAGAAGTGCGCGAATTTTGTTCTTTGGAGAGTTCACCTGCAGGCTCGCCAGATCCATTGTCCTGTGATCAAGAGTGGCAGGCTACAGCTAGACACTCGGGCCTGCAAGCTCCTGAGCGATTTGCTGGCGATAGGCCTGAAGCTCCATGCGGGCGCGGCCAAGTTCCTGAAAATCCGCAACCCACTGGCTGACGCCGCGCGGCGGCTCACCGGTCGCGATGGCATTCTCTATCAGGGCCGGATAGGCCGCAAGATGCGCGGCGAGTGTGTCTTCCAGATTAAATGACAGGACGAAGCTTTCGTAATATTCAAGCGATTTTGATTTGATGCGCTGATCGGCTGGCGTGACCGCAGGCAAATTTTCAAGAACGCGGGCATAGTCTGTAGCCTCTGCACGACCGGTTTTTCCGTGCTCATACGTCTGGCGGCGCTGTTCGTCCAGAACGCCGGCAAGATGCGCTGCATCGTCAAGGGTTGCCCCCTGTTCGCCCATGATCGTGAGGAAAGAATAGAAACTGACGAGGGCTTCATTGGATTCGAAAATGCACCGCGCCATATAATGATCCGGGTGAGCTGGATCGAGAGACGCGAGGTTTGCCTCGATATCGAGATTTTCTGCTTCAATCCCGGCAATCGTTGCGCGCAGGCGTGCCAGTTCAAGTTCATTGGTCTGTGAATACCAGGCGTCCCTGTCCGGCACGGCCATCACAGATCCGGCGTGACTGGCCCCGGCGTTGGCATTTTGCCGACCCTCCGGGGACAAGGTTCCTGTTTGTCCGGGCCATGATGCTATGGCGACCGCGCCGGTGCGAGATGGTTTGGCCAGTTCGGCCAGTTCGGCCAGTTCGGCGAATTTCATTGCCCAGGCATCTTCGGGGTCAAAGAACCCGGCGGCCAGGACGATTTCCCGGTTCTGGAGGATATTGCCTGACGGCTCTGTCTGCGCTGCCGCGATCAGGCTGCGGAACCGTCCGAGGCTGGCGATTTGTGTGCTGGCCTCTTCGTGCCGGGCGTTCAGTAAACCGCTGACGGCGTCCCACGATCCGAGCTCGCCAAGTGGTGTCCAGGAGCCGAGCATAAAGCCCGTTACCAGTCCTGTTGTCACCAGAAGCTTGACGCGCATTGATGTGGCTCCTCGATGTTGCCCTAACTGCCGGGGGCGGAAAGGTTCATTGCCATAGTCTGCCGGAACTGTTTCAGCTCCATCCGGTCGGTGACCAGCTCAAGGGTCTGTCTGTCCCAGGCGGCAATCTCGTTTGACATGTTGTGGCCGCTGCCGGATTGGGACACCAGTTGGGGATAATCCACTACCAGCGAGGCCAGGGTCTCCTCGATTTCAAAGGAGGTGTCATAGGATTCAATGAACGAGACCAACATATCCTTGAAGGCTCTTTCTTCAGCCGAGACTGTTTCCAGACCGGCCAGCTCCTGGATATTTTGCAGCACCAGTCTGCGCCCCAGGAATGTGGATTCCTCCACCTTCTGGCGCAGGCTTTCCAGCAAAGGCGTCACGCTTCCCGCACTGGCCGCAGATATATTGCCGTTATTCTTCTGGACCATAAATCGCAGGGTCTCGAGCCATTGATTTTTCGACTGATAAATCGAGCGGGTCAGATGGTATTCCGGTTCGGAGGAGCTCTGCGATGCCAGGTAGAGGGCGATCTGCTGATTTTCGGCCTCAAGGGCCCCGATGACACTGGTCAGTTCCGCGTTGGGTGAATCAGCAAAGATTGCGTTTTGGCCCAATGCCGAAATGCCTTTGCGGCCCTGCGTGGATGGGCCTTTGAGAGATCCGGCGAGGAGCTGAATCATTTCGTTGCTGCGCTCAAGAGAGAGTGTTGAGGCGTGAAGTGACCTGGCCATTGATAGATATGGCAGGAATTCGGAGCGGATCTGGCGCGGCGCGGTGCCGTTTTGTGCCGGCGCGCCGACAAGGGCTGACAGCCGGTCTGACTTCAAGGCGAGGCTTTTGATGTTGCCGAGCGACCCGAAATCGCCAAGCGGGGTCCATGATCCGGCGGCGAAGCCGACCAGCAGACCTGTGAAAACAAGCAAAAATCTCTTCATGTGTATCCCCCGATACATCCGGGCACTTTTGCACAAGTGGCCGGTGTCTTCATTTCCCGTGCATTCGCTGTATGTCGCAGCTCACTGACGCTTATTCAAGCGGATCATATGGAAAATGTCGACCATTTTCATGGTGTGAATGGCGGAATATTCCGATCTGTGGCGGTTTTCCCCGTGTCCGCCATTCTGCCTGGTGGCAGGGCTCAAAAATCGAGGTCGGCGTAGGTCCGCGGCGGTGGCATGCCTGGCACGAAATCGCCCAGAATCGTGCGAAAACTGGGCCTGGATTTGACCCGCACGTACCAGTCTTTGACGTGGGGGAAGTGGACCCAGGGCACATCGCCGAGATAGTCGATGGCCGAAATATGGGCGGCAGCTGTGATGTCGGCGAGGGAAAAATGGTCCCCGGCCAGCCAGTTGCGCTCCTCGGAGAGCCAGGACAGGTAGTCCATGTGGTAATTCAGATTTTCCAGGCCGGCGCGAATTGTCGCCATATCAGGCTCGCCCAGCTTCATAAGACGCCGGTCGATTTTCTCAAACAGGACCAGCGTTGTCACCTCAGCGTCGAATTTGAGGTCAAACCAGAGCGCAATGCGCCGCATCTCGGCGCGCTCGGCGGCTGATCCGGGCAGGACGGGGCGCTGGGGATAGGTCTCTTCAAGATATTCGGCGATCGCACCGCTCTCGGCAATAACACTGTCGTCCTCGTCAACGAAGACGGGAACCGTGCCGCCATGGTTGAGCGCGAGAAAGCCTTCGCGCTCTATCCAGGTTTTTTCGATAACCGGATCGAACGGGATATGCTTCTCACCGAGGATAATGCGGACCTTACGGCAAAACGGCGACAGCGGAAGGTGGTAGAGCGTCCGGGGCATAGGGATCTTTTGTGACGGGGTTGAGGGTAATGTTGAGTGCGGGCGTGAGACCATTCTAGATCAATTCACGGATGAAGAGAACCGTTTGATGTCGCGGGTCTCACAAGCGTCTCCGGGATCCTGTTTGTGAATGGATCATGGTAATCAGAGTTTCCAGGATCTTCATACTTTTAGTTACACTTCATTAACATTGCGGGAGTTAAATTCGTTACGACGCATACTGTTTCTTGCGTTGCAGTCCGATGCTGTCTTGTATCAACACCTCATAAACTTGTCATAATGAGATCAAAAAGAGAAAAACAGTTAACGAATTATGGCAAGGAAATCAGGACAAAAGATCTGTATGCGTAAAAAGAAGGGGTCTTTAAATGAATAACCTTGTTGTTTACGGATTTACCAATCGAGATGGCGCAGCAGCCCTCAAGAGCATCGGCGCGCGGATCAAGGCGAGCGGCGGCCCGCACAATATCGGTCTTGTTGAAGTTGGCAGTGTCTCTGCAATTGTTGGTCCTGAAACCAAATGGCGGATGTTTCGCTCTGCCGAGCATAACAACCTCACCCGATTGCAAAATTACCAGATGGTTCTGGAAGCGGTCATGGAAGATACTGCCATTCTACCGGCGCGCTACCAAACCGTGCTGCCTGGCCGAGAGGCGGTCTGCACGCTGCTTGCCCAACATGGACACAAGCTGACCAAACCAATCACAGATTACGGGCATCTCATCGAAATTGAAGTGATTGTCGAATGGGATCTCAATGAAATCGTCAAGACCATCCTGTCGAAAGACGGACTTGATACCTCGCGGCTCGGGCGCACATCGCATGGCATGGCGACCGCCCTGCAGCAGGAAATTACCAGGCGCCGCGAAACGCTTGCGCGCTACATTCGACACGCTTTGCAGGGTATTTCAGTTGATCTCTCCGATGTTCGCGATCCTGATCCCGGTGTTGTGACCCGGCATGTTCTGTTGCTTGAAAAAACGCGCGACAATGATCTCTTTTTGTTGTTACGCCAGATCGACAAGTCAGGCGTCGGAAAGCTTCGTATGCGGTGTATTGGACCGCTGCCGCCATGTTCCTTTGCCTCGGTTGAGGTCTGGGTTGGCGATCATGAAATGGTCGAGAATGCTCGTCTCAATCTCAATCTCAACCCGATTGTCGAAAAAGGTGAAATCCGCCGCGCCTATCACTCGGCGATCAAGCAGCTGCACCCCGATCTCAACAATGTTCTGGCCGGCAATGTGGATGAGATCAGTGCGATCCGCGATTCCTATGAGCTTTTGTCGATGATCGCCGAAGGCCAGGTGCGCAGCGATGCCGCCGAGACCGGACGGCGGCTCGACAAGGCGATGGTCAGGCTTGACCGCGGCGCGCTCGATCAGACGTTTATGATCACCGTGCGCCGGGACGGCGTCGGAAAAGCAGTCGCCTAGGGCCTGCTATTTATTTCAATTTAGAGGCCGAATTTCCCCAACCAGAGTTTCTCCAGGCTGCGCGTGACGATGTCAGGCTCAACCTTGCCCTTGAGCCGCGCTTCGGCGCGGTGGAACGTCGGAACATAACGCAGCTTGGCTGGCAGTCGGGGGTGAAGGGTTTGCAGACGCCTGATCGCACGCTCCGCTCGCCGGCGATCTATGGGCCCAAACGTGAGCCCGTAGGCGTCGCGCAAGGCAGGTGGCAGCAGTCCGGCGGTCACCGCCACATACCATTTGGGCAGCGCGCGGGCACCGCCCTTTCCCTTCAGCAGGTGATCGGCAATGTCTTTTGCTTCCGGGCCAACCGACAGCATGTCGCTGGCCAGGGTTTCTTCCATATAGGCGGCAAACGCGTCGAAGGTTTGCGGCATCACCTCGGCGGTGAGGCCGAAGAGGGCGGCAAAGCGCAGGGTCTCTTGCCAATAAAGGTCGCGGGCCGCGCTGTCCAGCTCAGGCAGGAACATGTCATGGACGCGCAAGGCTGTGTCCCAAAGCGTGGCGTGAACCCATCGGACGGCGTCGAGGTCATGGGCGGAATACGTTGTTCCGGCCTCATAGCGTCCAAGGGTGCTCTGCAATTCGCCGTGAATGTGATTGTGAACACCGCGCACTTTTCTTGCCGCCGCTACGGCCTCTTGTTCAGAGCCGAAAACCATATCGAAGACATGTGAGAAGGTGCGGCGAAAGCGGGCCGTCGGGTCGGTGCGCACGTCGGAGTGCTGATCGATGGCGGCGGCCACGAAAGGATGGGCGGTTTGAAGCAGGGCGGCGCGGCCTGCACCGAGAAAGGTGATCGCCTCGCGGCCGACCTGCCACAACAGCGAGGCGGGACCGAAGAGGCCTTCATCGGGGCTGATGATCCCGGCCTGCGCCTCGGCAAGCGCGCGCTCAAAGGTTTCTGCACTAATTAGTGTCATTCTTTTGCTCATGGGCCTTCATCCTTCGAGACGCGCCTGTGGCGCTCCTCAGGATGAGGAGGGACGACAATAGTAGACCCTCATCCTGAGGGATTGCCATGGCAATCGTCTCGAAGGATGAAGGCCTGTGAATCTTCATCTAACTGGTCACATCCTGCCCGACCGGCTTGCCATCCTTGATTTGATCGAGATATTCTGACAGGCCGTAGCCGGTTCTGCCGTTGCAGGTGTACTGCGTCATGCCTTCGGTAATCCGTGTATTGAGCATTTCACCATCAGGGGACTTGCGGCGGTTGCGCAGGGGGATGAGCGAGATGACCTTGCCCTCAACCTCATATTCCTTGCCGGTCTCGGTCTTGACCCAGGCCTTGAGGCTCTTTTGATACCAGTTGTCGTCCCAGTCGCTCTCAATCGTGGCGTCAGTGATCATGTGGTATTTCCCGTCTTCCAGCACCATCCCGGCGCGGCGCACATTGCCCTCGCCATCGCCAATGATCGAGATCATCATGCCGAAATCATCGCCGAAGGCGATGGGCAGCCAACGATACCAGTAGATGGATTGCCAGTGGCGCGGGCCCCAGGATTTGTCTCTGAGGCCATAGCCGGAAATGGCCCAAGTCTCGTCGCCGACGGTGATGGTGCCGGTTGCCGCCATGTGCTGCTCATAATGGGCGCGGGCGAAACTCTTCTCGCTGTCGAGTTCAAGCGGTGAGCCGTCCGCATTGACGGTCTCGCCGCCATACATCGGCGAAACACCGCGATATTGAAGGTCCACTTTGGCGGGCACCCGGGGGTGATTTTTGAAGGCGCTGGCCGGGTCGGCCATGTCGTGCGGCGTATCCATCAAAAGCACCTTGCCCTCGTAAGTGACATTGAGGCGCTTGAAGGGCTCGATAACCTCGATCTTGAGCCCGCCGGCGTTCATTTCCCTGTTGTGGGTAATCTCCGGCTTGGCATAGGTGAAGGCGATGCGGCCATCGGGGAGATAGAGGCAGGCGGTCATTTCGGCATAGTGTTCATTGGCCCGATTGCCGAGGCGGAACCAGCCGCCAACCGCCTGGTCGCCGTCATAGATGTTGAGATACATGGACTCGTTATAGTTCTTGGCGGCTTCGGGCTCGTGACAATATTCGTCTTCCGGATCGAGCTTCAGCTTCAGGCCTTGTGGCAGTTTCATGGGTTTTCTCCCCCTGTTCAATTGCAGGTGTTTTGGTTAGTTTAGACCTCAATTCAGCAGGGGCAAGGAAGAAACTCTGCGGGGCAGGCGACAGCGTGATGAGGCAGAGATCCATGTCAGACCAAAAACTAAACCGTGCACTCGGATTTCCACTGCTTGTTCTTTACGGCCTCGGCACCGTCGTCGGCGCGGGGATCTACGCTGTGATCGGGGAAGTGGCGGCGGGCGCAGGGATCTATACGCCGCTGACGTTTCTGGTTGCCGCCGCCATGGCGCTCTTCAGCGCGATGTCGCTGGCGGAGCTTTCGGCGCGCTATCCCCGGGCAGCGGGTGAGGCGGTTTTTGTGCGCGAGGGGTTTGGCCTGAAACCGCTGTCGACCCTCGTCGGACTGCTTGTGGTGCTGTCAGGTATTGTCTCGGCGGCGACCATTATCAACGGCGCCGTGGGCTATGTGCAGGCGCTTATCCCGCTTGATCGCAGTATCATTGTGATCACTTTGGCTGTGTCTCTGGGGGCCATTGCCTCGCTTGGCGTGCGGCAGTCAGTAGGGGCGGCGGCCGTGATCTCGGTCATCGAGGTTGTCGGGCTGCTCGTCGTCATCTGGTCGGGGCGCCTTGAGCTTGTTCATTTGCCGGAGATATACGCGGCGGCGCCGCCGCTTGACCTTTCCCTTTTCACGACAGGAGTTCTGGGCGGTGCGCTGCTGGCTTTTTTTGCCTTTATCGGGTTTGAGGACATGGTCAATATGGCCGAGGAGGTGAAAGATCCGGTGCGCACCATGCCGCGCGCGATCCTTACGGTTCTTGTACTCTCCTCGATCATCTATGTCGCGCTGGCGCTGGTGATCGTTGCCGCGATGGACATGGAGGCCTTGCGTGACAGCGGCGCGCCGCTGGCCGATGTCTTTGCCCATACATCTGGACTTGATGGCAGCATCATCTCTCTCGTCGCGATCCTGGCCATTATCAATGGCGGACTGGTGCAGATCATCATGGGCGCGCGGGTGATCTATGGTTTGACCAACCAGGGCTCGTTGCCGAAAGTTCTGGGGCGCATCAGCCCGAAGACCCGCACGCCGGTGCTGGCAACGGGCATCGTTTCAGGTCTCATTCTGGTGCTGGCGCTTGTCGGGTCACTCTCGGGTCTTGCGTCGATCACCTCGCTGCTCTTGCTGACGGTTTTCACGCTGATCAATCTGGCCCTCCTTCGGATCAAGGCGCGCGTCGCCCCGCCCCACGGCGCGCCGAACTATCCCTGGTTCGTGCCGGTCCTCGGCGCGCTGATCAGCGGCGGGTTTGTGGTCTGGAAGCTGGTGGAGGTTTTGGTTTGATGCAGGGGTTGAAGGGGGATCTGAGATTGTTGTATTCAAAGATTCCGTGCCGATCGCAGAAGTCTGACGATGGTCTGAGCTTTGACCATGAGAGCGAGACCCACCCCGGTTTTTATTATTAACGCTGCCCAATTCCAGTAGAAGTGCAATCCCCAGCCTACAGACAGTCCATCAGCTCTGAGTAGCGTATCTGCCGTTTGTATGACCTGAAAAATTATGCTCATCAAACCAATCACAAGGAAATAGAGACCCAGCGTCGAAATCAAAGTGAAGTGAAGATCACTGAAATCTCTTTGTCCAGAATCGGATTGAATTGAGGGTTCTTTCACCTCTGGTTTCCGAGGCAAAATCAATTCTGGCTTGAACCACAGAACAGCGGAGCTTAGAAGAAGTATCGCATAGAATAAAAGAGTATGAGTCCAGGGATTGGCCCAGAAAGTAAAGCTCTCCTCCGAGAGCATTTCTTCGAGTGGCTGGAACATCAAGAACCATTGCGGCATCTGTGTGACGAGAAAGACAAAGACCCACACCGCCGCGATGCGAACACCAATGATCAATACCTGTCTTTCAGTCATCAAAAACCTCAAAGCCGAACTAC